>JAWVYT010000013.1:0-19887 GCA_033722595.1 Longimicrobiales bacterium | reverse complement strand
CTCCGGGACCGGGGGCTCAGCGGCCGGGAGGTACGGGAGCTGATCGACAAGCTCCAGCCCGCGGAGGCGCCCGACTTCGAGCTCGACCTGTCCCGCATGCAGTCCGCAGAGGCCATGGCAGAGCGGATGCAGGAAGCCGTGCCGAAGCTGGACTTGGAGTAGCCGGGGGGTGCGCGGGGGGTGGGGCGGACGGCTCATCGTCCACGACGATCCGCCGGCCCCACCCTGGGGCTTCCCGCTGTCCTTCTGTCCCCGATCGAGGGTCGGGTCCGGATCTCTGTCCTTCGCCGGCCGACGGTCCCGGGGCTCTAGGGGGGATAACCCTACACTCCGTAGGGAAAACCCCTACAAAGGGGTTGCCTCTTAAATACGTCATGAAGCGGCGATCGTCAAGAATCTTTACACCCGGATCGGCTCACGTGCCGGGATGCCGACGGTCCCGGCCGCCGCTTTCGGGCGTCTGGCGCTCCGGGAGTACGGCGATCCGGGGCGCCGGCCGGGAGGCCCTACGGCAAGGGGGGGAAGCCGCCGAGCAGGGGGACCGGATCCTCGTGGTTCCCGTCCCGAATGATCTCGAAGTGGATATGGGGTGCCGACGCGGATCCGCTGGCGCCGGAGAGCCCGATCACGGGTCGGCCGCGGAGCGCCTGTCCGGCCTGCGTGTGGACGGCCGAGAGGTGGGCATAGACGGTGCGGACTCCGCCGCCGTGGTCGACGATGACCACGTGTCCGTAGCCGCGCATCGTGCCGGCGAACTCCACGGTGCCCGGTGCCATGGCGCGGACCTCGGTCCCGGAGGGCACGGCGATGTCGACGCCCCTGTGGACCCGGAAATCGAGGCCGCCGTGGTGGCGGAGCCCGTAGGGCGAGGTCAGGGTACCGCTGACGGGCCACCGAGGCAGGGAGCAGCCGAAGAGGGTGAGGAGCGCCGTCAGGAGGAGGGTGGTGCGTCGCATGGGGAGGAAGCTGCGGCCGATCTCACTCCGGTGCAACGTCCGGCCGCTTCCGGGCCGCGCTTCGATGTTGGCGGGCACCCGGCGCTGCTGGCGTCGGGGGTCCCATCCTTGCATGAATTTCGTCCGGGCGAAGCCAACGATTCACGGGGGAGTGAATGAGCGATAGAGGGGACCTGGGCAGGCACGGAGTGGTGGGCGGTCTGCTGGCCGCCACGGCCATCGTGGTGTTCTTCCTGATCGTGGACCTGGCCCAGGGTCAGCTGTTCCAGACGCCGCGGTTCCTTGCCGGGGTGCTGATGGGGACGGAGGTCGGGGAGGTCGGCTTCGGCCTCATCGCCCTGTACACGGTGATCCATTACGCGGTCTTCGCCGTGGTCGGTGTGGCGACCGCATGGGTCCTTCGAGTCACGGGGGCTCCGGCCTCGGTCCTGCTGGGCCTCGTCGTGGGGTTCCTGCTCTTCGACCTGATCTTCTACGCGGGAGTGACGTTCACGGGCGTGAACGTCGTCGAGCGCCTCGGGTGGCCCTGGCTCCTCGCCGGGAACCTGCTGGGCGGAGTCGCGCTCATGCTGTTTCTGGCCCGGTCCGGGGCCGTCCGCAGCCGCCGCTGGACCGACGCGCTGGCGGAGCACCAGGTGGTCCGTGAGGGGCTCATCGCGGGGGTCATCGGCGCCGTGGCGGTGGCGGCGTGGTTCTTCGTGGTGGACCTGGGGATGGGGCGACTGCTGTACACGCCCGGCGCGCTGGGCTCGGCGCTGTTCATGGGGGTCGACTCCCCGGAGGCGGTCCGCATCACGGCGTCCACGGTGCTGGGGTACACGGGCGTCCATTTCGCGGGATTCATCGCCATGGGGATGGTCTTTTCAGCTCTCGTGACGCGGGCGGAGGAGAGCCCACCACTGCTCATGGGGCTGGCGCTCCTGTTCGTCACGTTCGAGACGCTGCTCCTGGGACTCGTGGCGATCCTGGCCGCCTGGCTCCTCAACGTGGTTCCGTGGTGGAGCATCGCGGCGAGCAACCTGGTGGCGGCCACGGCCATGGTCGCCTATCTCTGGCGTGTCCACCCGGCCCTCGGCGAGCTCGACTGGGGGCCGGACCGCACACCCGCGGGCTGACCCCGGGAGCCGCCATGTCGCTGATCGCCTTTCACCGTGTGCTGATCCTGACGGCCATCGCCTTCTGCCTCGGCTTTTCGGCGTGGCAGCTCTTCGCGTCCACCACCGGGAGCGGGACGGCGCGCGTGCTCGTGGCCGCGCTCTTCTTCGGGCTGGCCGTCGGCCTCACGGTCTACCTGGTCCGCCTCCGATCGATCCTCCGCCTGGAGGACTGACGCTCGACTCGGCGGGAGCTCCATCCTCGTCGTCCGGGGCACGCCGGGACGACCGGACGTCTTCCGTGCGGGTGTCCTCGAGGTCGGCCTCCGAGAGTGCGGCCGCCAGGTCCGGGTGGGCGTTCCACAGGTAGTAGCCCATGGCGGCCGCCGCGATCAGGTTGGAGACGGCGATGCTCCACCACGAGATCACCTCGAAGAGCCATTGGGCGGCGATGGCGATGATCCCGATGAAGAAGGTTTCGAACGTCACGAAGAGCAGGATCGCGCCGAAGATGAAGTACGGCTGACGGTCCTCTGCGAGCGCTGCCAGCCCCGCAGCGACGATCCCGGTGACGAAGAAGGCGCCCATGTGGAGCCCCGTGTAGCCCAGGATCACGAGGGCGCCCGTGTCCACGTCCCCCGGTCCCGTGGCGCCCGTGAAGACGATGCTCCCGAGCGCGGCGGGGGTAAACAGGATCCGTCCGGCCACCACGTCGATGATCAGGAACCAGACGGCGACGGCGACGGCGCCGACCAGCCCGACCGTGATCCCCTCTCGCAGGACCGTGTGCTCGGCCATGAGCTCTCCCCAGCTCACGTTCCGGTCGCGGTCCATGAGCCGGAGCGTGCCGAACAGAGCGATCCCGGCCAGGACGTTCCCGGCCAGCACCTCGGCCCAGCCGAGGTAGCCCACCACGTCCACGCCCGTGAACCAGACGCTGCCGTAGAAGAGCAGATCGAAGAGGAGGAACCCGAGGACCACGCCGCCGAGCAGCCCCACGGAGACCCGGAGCCGGGACACGATCCAGGCGGCGGCGAGCCCGACGGCGAGGAACACGCCGTAGTGGAGGATGGAGTAGAGGGCGACCTGGGCGCCGGCCATCTGCAGCGGCTCGGAGCCGAAGAGGACTCTGAACAGGAACGCGGGCGTGTGGAATGGACGGCCGGCCAAGCCGTCCACCAGGAGGAACCAGAGGGCCAGGATCGTCGCGCCGACGAACCCGGCGGTGCCGCCGCGGACGATGTACCCCTCTGTGGGCCGGGAGGTTTGGCTCATGGGACCACCTCGGGTCAGAAGTCGGTGAGCGCCGCCAGGACCAGGATCGCCGCCAGTGGCAGGGGTGCGATGACCATCACCACCAGCCGGGGCGGCTCGAACCGCAGGTGCATGTAGTAGAGGGCGACCAGCAGCGCTTTCCAGATCGCCAGCCCCACCAGGATGATCACGGTGACGGTCTCCGAGAACCCGACGAACGCCACGCCGACCTCGAGGAGCGTGAGGACGGCGAGCCCTGCCCAGACCAGCATGTAGTTCGGCTGATTCCCCTCCTGCGCCTGCATCTCGGCCTCCGCGGTAGCGTCCATTAGATCAGGTAGACGATCGTGAACAGGATGATCCAGACCAGGTCGACGAAGTGCCAGTACAGCCCCATGGTCTCCACACCCGCGTGGCTGCCCTGCGTGTACCGACCGCGGAACGCCCGGATCGTGATCCAGATCATGGCCAGGACCCCCAGAGTCACGTGGGCGCCGTGGAACCCCGTGAGGGTGTAGAACGTGGCGCCGTACAGCGGCTCGCCGGCCGCGTGGTAGGCTTCGGCAACGGGCACGAACCCGTGGCTGGCCAGCTCGAAGTACTCGTAGCCCTGCACGCCCAGGAAGAAGGCGCCCAGGCCTACGGTCACGAGGAGCCAGCGCTTGAGCCCCTGCTGGTCTCCGTGCTCGATGGCCGCGAAGGCCTTGACCATGCTCACGCTCGAGCAGATCAGCACGAAGGTGTTGAACGCGGTCAGCGGCACGTTCAGCACCTCACCGGGCTCGGCGAACGCCTCCGGACGGGCGGACCGGAGCAGGATGTAGCTCCCGATCAAGGCCGTGAAGAACATGACCTCGGACAGGAGGAACACCCACATCCCGAGCTTCATGTTCGGGACGCCGATCCCGACTTCGGCCTGGTCCATCCCCGCGGGTACGGTCATTCGGTCCATGGTCAGCCCTCCTGGCGGCTCGCGGGCTCGCTCGACTCGCCGTCCCCCGTTTCGGGGTCGTCGGGGGCTGGCGGCCCTCCGGGCGCCTCGTCGACGGGCGGCACGCTCTGGGGTAGGTAGTCCTCATCGCTCAGCGGGGAGGAGTACTCGTACGGCCCGCGGTAGACGACGGGCGTCGCGTCGAAGTTGCCGTGGGGCGGCGGCGAGGGCGCCGTCCATTCCAGCGAGTTGGCGCGCCACGGGTTCGGGCCGGCCGGCTCGCCCCGGAACAGGCTCCAGATGAAGTTGAACGCGAAGATCAGCTGGGCGATGACCAGCAGGATCGCGCTGATGGTGATGAACGTGTTCCAGCCCTGGAGCGGCTGCAGGAACTCGTACTGGGTCGGGTCGTAGATCCGGCGCATCATCCCGTTCACCCCGAGGAAGTGCATGGGGAAGAACGTGAGGTTGAAGAAGAGGAGCGTGAGCCAGAAGTGGATCTTGCCGAGGGTGGGGCTCATCAGACGGCCGAACATCTTCGGGTACCAGTAGATGATGGCGCCGAAGATGGCGAACAGGCTGCCGCCGAAGAGCACGTAGTGGATGTGCGCCACCACGAAGTAGGTGTCGTGGAGGAAGATATCCACGGCCGTGGAAGCGACGAAGACACCGCTCAGCCCGCCGATCACGAACATGCCGACGAAGGCGACCGCGTGCATCATGGGCACGTGGAAGTGCAGGTCGCCGCGCCACATGGTGGCCATCCAGTTGAACGTCTTGATGGCGGACGGCACGGCGATCACCATGGTGGTCGCCATGAACCCGGCGCCGAGGGTGAACGCCATCCCGCTCTGGAACATGTGGTGGCCCCAGACGCCCCAGCCGAGGAAGGCGATGGCGATGATGGCCAGCACCATGGCCGGGTAGCCGAAGATCGGCTTCCGCGAGCCCGAGGCGATGATCTCGGAGACGAAGCCCATGGCCGGCAGGATCAGGATGTAGACCTCGGGGTGGCCGAAGAACCAGAACAGGTGCTGCCAGAGCAGGGGCTCGCCGCCGGCCTCCGGCAGGAAGAAGCTCGTCCCCAGGGAGGAGTCGAAGAGAAGCAGGATCAGGGCGCCGGTCAGGACCGGGACCGCGAGCAGGATCAGGATCGCGGTGATGAACAGCGCCCAGACCGAGAGCGGCATCCGGAACCAGGTCATGCCGGGCGCCCGCATGTTGATGACGGTCGTGATGTAGTTCACCGCGCCCATGAGACTCGAGAACCCGAGGATGATCATGGAGACCAGCCAGAGCGTCTGCCCCATGTAGACGCCCGTGTACTCCGGGTTCGCGGACAGCGGTGGGTACTGGGTCCAGCCCGCGGCCGAGTGGCCGCCGGCCACGAAGAACCCGGCGACCATGATCAGGCCGGCCGGGAACGCCGTCCAGAACGAGGCCATGTTGAGCCGCGGGAACGCCATGTCCGGCGCCCCGATCTGGAGCGGGATCAGGTAGTTCGCGAACACGCCGACCAGCAGCGGCATGATGGCGAAGAAGATCATGATGGTGCCGTGCATGGTCACGGCGGAGTTGTAGAACTCCGGCAGGATGATGCCCGAGTTGACCATGCTCTCCGGCAGCGCGGAGCCACCGGGCATCGGCATGCTCGGATCCGACGGCCAGCCCAGCTGCCACCGGATGACCAGCGCCAGGAGCCCGCCCAGAAGGAGGAAGAGCAGGCTCATGAACAGGAACTGGATCCCGATGATCTTGTGGTCCGTGGAGAAGATGTACTTCCGCCAGAAGGACGGCTCGTGATGCTCCGCGTGGGCCTGACCCGGAGTGTGCTCGACGGTCGTTGCCATGAATCGACTCCCGTTGCGCGCTTCTAGTTGGACGCTGCGTTCCGGGCCTGCCACGCCTCGAACTCACCGGCGGGGTAGACCGTGACCGATCCCATCATCCGGGTGTGCCCCGTGCCGCACAGCTCGGCACACGCCAGGACGTACTCCCCGGGCTCCGTCGCCTCGAACCAGAGCGACTGGCCCTCCATCCCGGGCACCACGTCCTGCTTCACCCGGAAGTGGGGGAGGAAGAACGAGTGGATCACGTCCTCCGAGCTGAGGTGGATCCGGATCGGACGGTCCACCGGGATGTGCAGCTGGTTCCGCTGCTCGAAGTCGTCCCCGGTATCGAGCTCACCGTCCGGCCCCGGGTAGGTGACCTGCCACTCGAACTGCGACGCGTGGACCGCCAGCTCCACGGCGTCGCTCGGGGCCCGGGCCGGGTTCCTCGCCGCGGACCAGGGCCCCCAGCTCATGGCGCCCAGCACGACGACGATGATGAACGGGATGGCCGTCCAGACCACCTCGACCTTCCAGTTGCCGTGCGTGTGCTCCGCCTTCCGGCCTTCCTTGTGGCGGTAGCGGAAGATGAACCAGAGCAGTCCACCCTCCACCAGCAGGAAGATGATCACGGTGATCCACAGGATCACGTAGAAGATCCCGTCGATCTCGCCGCCGTGGGCGGAGACGTTCGGTGGTAGCCAGGGCATAGCTCGCTCCCGTGCTGGGTCGGTTCAGCCGTCAGGGCCCGCTCGACGCGGCGCCGTGGTCGTGGAGATCCACCGGCTCCCCGAGCGGGACGGGCGCGCCGGCCATGGACTCGGAGAAGGTGAAGTCCGCCGTGGCCTCGCCCGACTCGGCGATCGTGACGGTCGCGGTCTGCACGCCGTACCGCTCGTGCCACGCCTCGACCGTGTAGTCGCCCGGCGGCAGGTTTCCGATGGTGAAGGCGCCGGTGCCGTCGGTCACGGCGAAGTACGGGTGCTCCTGCACGCCGACGTACGCCTCCATCCAGCCGTGCACGTCGCACCGGACCGGGATCATGACCTCGGGCCGGTTGAACGTCCGCTCCGTGGTCATGTTCGTGGGCTGGCTGATGTTGAACCCCCGCTGGTTGTCCGGCTGGGCGTTGATGTTGTGAAGCAGCCCATCGGAGTTCCGGATGACCAGCGTCTGGCCGGTCTGGACCCCCATCACGTGGGGTCGGTAGATGCACCCGTCCTGGTCGAGCTCCGCCGGCTGGGACGGTGTGGACCACGTGCCCTCGGGCAGCCCCTCGGTGATGTGGACGAAGACATTGGCGAGCCCGCCGTCGGGACCGACCATCGCGGGCATCTTCATCGGCTGGCCGTCGTGCTTCTCGGCGCAGGTCGGCTCCTCGCTCATGTCGATCGCCTCGCCGTCGGGGGCCTGGCCGTCGAACGAGATCGTGCCGACAAGGGTCCCGGCGGTGGCCGCGTCCACAGTGATCACATCGGCCGCGGGCGCCTCGGACTCGGCGCTCTCACCGCCGCCATCGCCTCCGCACGCGAAGGTGACGGCCACGGTCGGGACCAGGAACAGGCGGATGAGTTCGGATCGCTTCATGGGGTTGCTCCCTCCAGAGGGGGTTCCGTTGTCGGTTCGGCCGCGCGCTCGGCGCGACGTGCGCGCGCCACGACCACCAGGCCGAGCACGGCCGTGAGGATCGTGGCGGTGATGGGAAGGGTGTACACGGTGGTGGGGACCGGCGCGTCCAGCCACAGGAAGTACCAGGACGAGACCGAGCCCCGGGTCTCCGTCTCGCCGTTCGAGCCGTCCTGGGCGAAGAAGGCGATAGGGATCGGTGTGCCCGTCGGCAGGTCGAGCCGGTCGCCCGCGCCGGCCAGGGGACGGCGGACCATGAGCCGCCACTGGCCCTCGGCGAACGCGGCCTCCACCGTCGGGCCGCCCTCGGCGTCCAGCGGTGTGACCTGTCCCAGCCCCCGGGCGACGCTCTCCTGGGCCGGGGCGTCGCTCTGCCAGCGGAGCATGTACACGGGGTCGCTGCTGCTGCCGCCCAGGAAGTACGGGAGCTCCCGTCCGTCGGGCATCTCGGTGGGCAGCTGAAGCGTGAGCACGTCCGCGGCGCCCGGGTCATCGGGCCCGATGGCCGGCGGCGGCTCGACGTGCTCCGCGACCAGCGCTCGCCACCGGTCCCACGCCGGGTCCGGGCTCTGCGACGGGTCGTTCCATTCGAGGCGGAGGACCACCTCGCTGCCGTCGTGGACGGCCCGGACCCACACCCCGTCCACCGTGGGCGCGAACCACCGGGGCTCCAGGACGATCTGGCCGACGAGCGGGATGTAGAACCGGTCCGCTTCGGCCCAGGCCTCGTCCTCCAGCGACGAGGGCAGCGTCTCCGCCAGCGCCGCGCGGATCACGTCGCGCGCCTCCGGCTCGCGCTCCGGCGAGAGGCTCCGGACGTAGAGTGCCAGATCCCACAGGTCATCGTTCGTGAGCACGCCCGCGTCCACCAGGTCGGCGTACGACGGCATCGGTGTGCCGTTCAGCCCCGTCCGGAGCCGCGTGTAGATGGCCTCGACCGACCCGCCGCCATTGAACAGCCAGTTCTCCGTAAGGTCCGCCGGCCGGATCGGGAACCCGAGGTCATCGGTCTGCGTCGGTGCCGACTCGCCGTTGCCCCGGCCCTGATCGCCGTGACACTTCCAGCACTCCATCTCGTCGTAGACGGTCCGGCCGTTGGCCAGCCGGTCCTCGGTGGCGCCGGGTGCGCCGCCCACCTCGATGGGCTCCGGCGCGTCCTCGAACTCGAAGAACCGGGAGAAGCTCTTCAGGTAGGCCACGAGATCCTCACGCTGGGCCCGTGACAGCTGGGACTCCCAGCCCGGCATCGCCGTGCCCGGCATCCCGTCGTCGATGACCCTGAGGATGTCGGCGTCCGTCGGCAGCGCGCCCGACGGCGTGGTCCGGATCTGGTACTGCGCGTCCGTGAAGTCCCGGGGCCGCGGCAGCATCCACGCGGCCGCGTCGCCCCGGCCATCGCCGTCCACGCCGTGGCACTCCGCGCACCACCGGTCGTACACCGGCTTGCCGGGATGGTCCGCGTTACCGCCCTCCTGCGCCCCGACGAAGCCGGGCACCGCGAGCGCGGAGAACGCCACCCCGAGCGCAGCGCGGCGAAGGAGCCGGGTGCTCGCCGCGAATGCTGCCTCGCCGTGCACCACGGCGTGGGCCTGAACCACGGCGGACGGGGGACGGGGGGCGGCGCACGAACGTCCTCGGCCGATGGGCATCAGTGCTCCTCCCCCGCGTGCTCCCACGTCCGCGGAGACAGCCCGGCCTGCTCGTACAGGAAGATGATGACGGCCCAGATCTCGTCCTCCGTCATGTAGTCCTCCCAGACCGGCATGGCCGAGTTCCACGGCGCGCCCTCGGTGGGCAGTCCCGGCCCGCCCTTCGCGATCCGCCAGAAGACGAAGGACTCGGTCAGGTCGGCGATGGTGCTCGTGAGGTCGATGGGCGCCGGGTTGAACCCGTGGGCGTAATGGCCGCCTCCGGCCAGCGCGTCGCCGTGGCAGGGCATGCAGTTCCGGTAGTAGAGGGTCTGGCCCCGCTCGTAGTGCTCGGCCAGCGAGCCTTCCTCCCGGAGCGGGTTCTCGAGCCCGTCGAGCACCATCTGCTGACCCCGGAACGTGATCTGGGACGGCGGCGCCGGATGGATCGAGCGGAGCGTGGACGGCGCGGCCACCGTGGGTCGGACCTGGAGGAACGTGATGAAGCCCACCAGCAGCGGGATCGCCACCAGAAGACCGTTCCGGATGCCTTTGTGGTCATCACTGGCCAGCACGGCCCGGATCGGCTCCTTGAACTCCCGCCACCGGTCCTCGTTCGCGCTCACGTAGATCAGCGCGCCCACGAACACCGTCAGCATGTACTGGAGCACGACCGAGCCCGGGACGGGGGCCGACTCGACCCCGACCAGCGGCGGGATGTAGGCGATACCGAACTCGATGACGAGGTACGCCACCACCATGATGGCCGCGAGCTGACCCAGCGGGTGCTTCAGGTAGCGCATCATCCGCCCTCCTCCTCGGCCAGGAACCGGACGACGGCCTCGAGCTGGGCGGCGCTCATCTGCTGACCGAAGTTGGGCGGCATGGTCCCGGCCACGTTCTCGTAGCCCTCGGTGGTGTCCGCGCTCGGGTCGAGGATCGAGCGTCGGATGTGGGCCGCGTCCCGTCGGGCTCCGATCCCGTCCAGCGGCGGACCGATGGGGCCGCCCTGGCCGTCGAGCGCGTGGCAGGCCAGACAGGTCCCGGCCTCCAGGATCTCCATCGGGTCCGTGCTCCCGCCCGCGATCAGCGGCGACGCGGCCGCGGCCTCGCCCGCTTCGGCGCCCCCGGCGCCGGGCTCGGCCTGGATATCGGCGCCGGTCACCGTGACCTCACCGCCGAGGCTCTGGAGGTAGGCGACCAGCGACCAGATCTGGGCGGGCGAGAGGGTCCGGCTGGCGTCGGGCATGATGGCGCCGTAGCCCTCGACCACGTACGCGGTCGGGTTGACCAGCGACTCGTGGAGGTACGTCTTGCAGTCCTCGCCGCTCACCCGATCGTCGCAGCGCTCGCCGATGGTGCCCAGGTCGTCCTCGGACGTGCGCAGGTTCGGCGCGCGGGTGCCGGAGCCGTGGCACGCGGCGCAGCCGCCCGCGCCGAGGAACAGCTCCTCACCCGCCGCGACCAGCTCCTCGGCCGACACGTCGCCGGTGAAGGACAGCTCCTCCGGCGGCGCCGACTCGACCTGGGGGATCCAGTTCGCGACACCCGTATAGAGCGCGACCGTGACCAGGACCACCGAGAGCACCTTCAGGTTCGTCTGCCACATGGCTCAGCCCCCCGGCTCCGGTGAGAGCGCTCCCGACGGCGGCCGTGACGTTTCGGCCTTTTCCGGGACCAGCGCGGGCTTCTCGACGAGGCCGCCGAGCCAGAAGATGAACGCGATGAGGCCGAGGAAGATCAGCACGCACGCGGTGATGACCTGGGCGGCCTCACCGAGGGCGGGCGTGGCCGCGTGGGCCGACGTGTCGCGCATGACCTCGAAGATGTGCCAGTGCTGCCGGATCCCGCTCCGGGCGAACCCCATGAGCCCCATCAGCCACGTGAAGGTGACCACCAGGATGAAGAGGGCGTACTGCGACCGCTCCGGCATCCGGCCCCACTGGATGGCGCCCCGGGACTCGGCGCCCCGCATCATGGCGATATCGAGGGCGAGGACCACGACCAGCGCGGCCAGCACCGCGATGACCTGGTAGACCGAGAAGCCGATCCGGACGATGGCCTCGACGAAGTAGCCGTAGACGCCGTAGAAGAGCACGACCAGCGCCGCGATGCCGAGCAGCGCGCCCTGTACGATCGTGCCGGTCCTCGCCCAGGCGACCGTGGGCCGCTTGTTGGCTCGGCGGTACATCATGAAGGAGAGGAACGTGGTCAGGATCATGAGGTTGACCGCCGTGTTCTTCGCGCTCATGACGCCGAGCACGCCGAGGAACGGGTGGTGGGTCCCGCCCATGGCGGCCAGCTCCGCCCGGTCCGCGATCATGGTCCGGGGGGTGGCCCAGACGATCACGCCCAGGACGAGGACCAGGAGCATCCACTTGATGTAGGGGCGGAACCGCTCGGCGCCCGGGATCCGGTCCATCCCCGTCCACAGGTAGTAGTTGCCCGCCAGGAAGAGCACACCGATGAGGAACGCCTGCACGATCCAGAGCCAGCTCATGAAGCCGCCCATCATCGTGATCCCCATCTGCTGGTTGAACTCGTAGATCTCGCGGCCCAGCCAGTAGCCGGCGAAGGGGAGGATGATGAGGGCGCCGATGGCGATGAAGTTGCCGACGTAGCCCATCCAGTCGTAGTGGGCCCGCTCCTCCTCGGTCTTCGCGGCCAGGAACCGGTAGGCCGCGTAGCCGCCCACCACGGCGCCGCCGAAGACCACGTTGGCGATGAGGCGGTGGATGTTGATGGGCATCCAGGTGGCGTTGGTCAGCGCCACGAACAGGTCGATCTCGGAGGCGGGGGTGGTGGGCGTCACCGAGGCCGGCGGGCTCATCATGTACGAGAGCCAGGAATCGGCGATGAACATGACGGCGGTGCCCCAGACGTTCAGCAGCAGTCCCAGACCCCAGTGCCCCCACTTGGCCCGGCCCGCCTTCCACCGGTCCCAGCCGTAGTAGTACAGGTAGAGCGTGAACGACTCGACGAAGAACAGGCCCACGTAGATCCACATGGAGACCTCGAAGATCTCCGAGAGGTGGGTCCAGAAGGTGGGGTAGAGCGTGGTCAGGAAGAAGACCAGCACGGCGCCCCACATGGCCGTGGCGGAGTAGGCGATGAGGAGCAGCCGGGTGAACTCCTTGGCCAGCCGGTCGTAGCGCTCGTCGTCGGTGAAGATGCCGACGGCCTCGACCACCACGGCGAACATGGGCACGCCGAGTACGAACGCGGCGAACATCAGATGGACCTGGGCGGCGACCCAGACGGCCACCCGGGCGCCGACGTACGGGAACTCGCCGTAGTCGCGGGAGGCCGACGCGGCGGCCTCCTGGGCCGCGCCCGGCTCCGCCAGGGCGAGCAGCCCCAGCGCGCTGAGGGCGAGACCCGCGGCGATCCTCGTGAGCATCCGCATGCGCGCTAGTCGTCCCGTAGGAAGAAGGGCTTCCGGCGCGAGAAGTCGACCGGCATCGACCGGCGGACCTCCGCGAGGGTCTCGAGCGTGATCCGGTCGTCGCCGCGGTCCCGGGCGAACGACTCGACGCGCCTCGTCACCACGCCCCGGACGAACGACGGGATCCGCTCCATCCGCTCCCGGGCGTCCGGCGACCAGGCCAGCTCCCGCTCCGCCGGCCGCCCGTACGCGGTGTCCCGCTCGACACGGACTACGGGCCCACCCGCGGGCTCGTACGCGCACGAAGGATCCTCCGCCAGGAGGTCGCCGGCCTCCGCGTGGGCCCGCGCCCGGCACCCGCCGCACACCTCACGGTACTCGCACCGGCCGCACTTGCCCCCGAGCTCGCCGTCGCGGAGCGCACGGAACACCGGTGACCGGAACCAGACGTCCTCGAACGACTGCTCCCGGAGGTCGCCGGCCACGGCGGGCGTGTACGGGCACGGCGTGACCCGGCCCTCCGGCGTGATCCGGCAGTAGTGGATCCCGCACGGGCATCGGGTCTCGTAGTTCAGCAGCGGGGAGTCGGGGGCCCCATCGACCACCAGCCGCATGAGCTGGGGGTTGCACTTGGACCGGACCATCATCCGGCCGCGGTACTCCCGCTCCAGCGCCAGGAGCGTCCCGAGGACCGCCTCGTTCTCCCCCGGCGGCAGGCCGCGCATCCCCTCGCCCCGGCCCGTGGCCACCAGGAAGTAGACGTTGAAGGCCACCGCGCCGCGGTCCGCGGCGAACGCGGCGATCCCGGGCAGCTCGTCGCGGTTGCCACGGGTGACCGTGGTCTGGACCAGGAAATCCAGCCCGTGGTCCGCGACCCGGTCCACCGCGGCCAGCGTCTCGGCCAGCGCGCCGGCGCCATGGCGGAACCGGTCGTGGTACGTGGGGTCCAGCGAGTCAATGCTCAGGGCGAACCCCCGGACGCCCGCGTCGGCCAGCGACGTCAGGCGGTCGCCGTCCAGGAGCGTCCCGTTGGTCCCCACCACGACGGTCGCGCCGCCGTCCGTGGCGTGGCGGGCGATGGCCTCCAGGTCGTCGCGCAGGAGCGGCTCGCCGCCGCTGAGCACGAACATCGCGCCGGGGTTAAGCGCCAGGATCTCGTCCGCGATCCGGTGCACCTCGGCGGTGGTCAGGTCGTCGGACTCGCCGTGCCAGTCGCCGGCCGCGATATAACAGTGTGCGCACGCGAGGTTGCACCGCTGGGTCAGGTTCCAGGCGACGACGTGGGGCAGACGACCCAGCTCCGCCTCCCGGTCCGGCGCGGGCGCGGCGGCCGGGTCCGGCGGTGACGCCGTGCCTACGTCCAGGACGGGCAGCTCGGGTGCGGGAGGTCGGTGCACGGGGCTCAGTGTTTTCCGTTCGCGCTCTCGTCCGTCTCCGCTCCCCGCCCCGCCGCCGCATCGTCCTCGCCCGCCACGAACCGCTCCATCGCCTCCCGGGCCTGCTCCGGCGTGGCCATGCTGAAGTCCACCGGGCAGTCGTCCATCTGCTCCTCGATGTCCCGGATCGGGCACCGGGTCACGCCCTGCTCCTTCGCCTCCTCGATGAACTTCCGCATCTCGGGCGTCAGCCCGTCCACGCCCTCGGCCGCCGCCTTCAGCTGCTTCGACTGGAGCTCCTTGAACATCACGAGCATGGTGTCCATGTCGAACTCGTCGGCCGCGATCATGGCCTGCTTGTTCTCGTCCATGATCGGCGTGGTCACCCGCCAGTAGCCGTGCTGGCGTGCGAACTTCTCGACGGTGTTCCGGGCCAGCGGCCGGGCGATGAGCGGGACCTGACCGAGCCGGGCGAACGCTTCGTGGGTCCAGACCACCGGGTCCCGCTCGTCCCGCGGCCGCTCGGCGACCCGTCCGGTCACCGGGCACTTGGTCTCGACCATGGGCGTCTCCGGCACCGGGTCGGCGTCCCAGCCCTCGACGGTGGTCCGCTCCATGGCCTTCTCGGCCTTCAGCTCCGCCGCCGCCAGCTCCTCCGCCGTGCCGATCCCCATGATCAGCTGCATGTGGGTCGGCAGCAGCTTCTGGATGGCCTCGTCGAGGCGCTCGTTCGTGACGGTCGGGAGCTCTTCCCGGGTGCGCGGCGGTCGACCGCTGCCGGCGCCGTTCCCGTTCCCGGCGTCGAGCGCGTCGTTCGTGGTGGTATTCGTATCCGTATTCGTATTCGTATTCGGAGAAGCGGCGGCGCGATGGCTTCCGTCTTCCGGCGTGAACGCGGCTGCGTACCGGCTGCCGTCGCCGTAGTACTCGAGGACGTACTCCTCGACGGCGTTCCGGGCGATGCCGAGTGCGAACGGCGGGACGCGCTGGATCCGGACCTCGGCCTCGGGCGCCCACTCGAGCCCCTTCTCGCCGTCCTCCTCGATCCACGGGATCTCGTCGGCCTTCACGTCGGTCGTGCCGATGAGGAGCGTGCTGCACGGGGTCAGCCGGATCAGGTTCTCGGCTTGGGATCCCATATCGGTGCCCTCGATCCGATGGGCGCCGTGACGGGAGAGGATGAGCAGCGTCGGGTCGATCTCCTCCGCCCATTGGAGCACCACCTGGAACGGCTTCCCGACCAGGACCTGGGTCTCGACCTGGACGTCGGGGTACTCTTCGGCCATGACCACGGCCCGCTTCAGGTTCGCCTTCGCCAGCCGGGCCAGCCCCTTGTCGATGATGTTGTTGTGGAGCTCCTCCTGCTCCTCGAACTTGAACACCTTCGACGCCTGCACGCTGAGCACGTCCTTGATGTTGTGGAAGACCACGTGGTGGTAGTCCACGTCGAAGGCGGAGCAGACGAAGAGCTTCGCGTCGTACTCGTCGGCCAGCTCCAGCGCCTTCCGCATGGCCTTGTAGCTGTACGCGGAGCCGTCGATGCAGACCATGAAGCGCCCGCCCTCCAGCGGCCGGTCGTCGCGGACGATGAGCATGTCCTTCCGGATGCCCTTCGCGGCGCGGGCGACGACGCCGCCCAGCTGCGAGTAGTGCTGCCGGCCCAGCCCGTGGGCGCCGATGGCGACGAGGTCGTAGTCCCGGCCGCTGGAGCCCGCCAGCTTCTCGGCCTGGTCCTCCTCTTCCGCGACGATCCGGCCGTCCTCGCCGAGCTCCACGTCGCTCCGGACCCGCTCGCCGCCGTCGTACTTGTCGGCGATGTTCGGGTCGAATCCGATCAGGCTCGGCAGTCTGCCGTCGCCGCCGTTCGCCTCCTTGATCAGCTCCTCGAAGTTGATCCCCTCCAGCAGCTGACGACGGAGCGGGACGCCGGCCTCCTTCGCCCGCTTCTCGACCTGGTCGAGGAACGAGTCGCTGATGAGCTGGAGGCCCTTCTCGATGAGCTTGTCGTGGATCTTCCGCTGCCGGCGGATCTCCTGCGGCTCCTGGAACTGAGCCGGCAGCCCGACCTCGAGCTGACGGAACCGGATGTCGTGCAGCCGGGCGGCGTAGACGTGGGTGCCGGTGATCCGGCCATCGGATCGCTGACAGAGCTCGATGGCCCGGTCGACGGCCAGGTCGGATTCCCGGGAGTTGTCCACGGGTACGAGGATCTCGCGATAGCTCGACGGCATTCCGCTCCCTTGCAGCCAGGCAGAGCACGCGGCACGGCTACGTGGCGAGGGGGTGAAGCGCGTTCGCGCGCCCCGCTCGCTCGCGTGGCCGGCCCGACTCCAGCGGAGCCGGGACAGCACGTGCGATCTCCAGGATTGTGTCCTAAAGCGCGTCTATCGACCCGGGCGCGCAGCGCGGCGGGTCGTCGATATGCCGTTGTCTGCTTTCTTGAGAGCGGCTCGCGTCGTCGAGCCGCGGGGTTCGGTCGAGCGGAGCGGCTCCGCTCTTCCGCAGTCTTCGTCCTGAGGGGGTCTGCAGCCTGTCGAGTGGCGAGTATAGATGCGTGCCCCGTGACGTGTCAACAAATCGTCGAGGTTCGGACTGCCCGGCGGATGGGGTCAGAGGTCCCAGCCCGCGCGGGCCAGGAACCCGAGGTTGATGATCACGACGATCATGGCGACCAGGTAGAACGAGGGCGCGATCTGGCCGTCGGTCCCGCGGAAGAACGCGCCGCTCATGAGGGCCGGGAGCCGCAGCGCGTGGATCGCCCAGACGGCCCGGGCGAACCAGGCGTTCTGCCACTTCAGGAGCCCCCAGAAGACGCCCAGCGCCACCGCGCCGCCGGCCACCAGCCAGAGCCACGGCGGCCCCCAGCCGCCGGTGGGGAGCACACCGTTCTGTGCCATGGCGAACGCCGCCGACTCGTAGAGAATGCCCACGTGGAGGTAGACCCACGCCGCCTGCTCGAACTTCCGCCCGCGTGCCACCGCCGTACCCGCTGCCGCCCCCGCACCCGCGGCCGTGTCCGCTTGCGCTGCCGCGCCCGCTTCCGTGCCCATGCCCGCTCCCATGCTCGTGCCCGTCTCCCCTAACCTCTAGCCTCTAGACTCTAGACTCTAGACTCTAGTCTCTAGCCTCTCACATCCCCTCCAACCCCAGGTCCGTCCGCGCCCGGTCCATGACCGCCGGCGTGATGGAATCGATGCCGCGCTCACGCGCGTAATCCGTATAGATGCGCTTCACCATCCCGCGCACGAACGACGGCACCTGCTGGAGCCGCTCCACCGCGTCGTCGCTCCAGGTCACCCGGATCGGAGCTTCCGAAGACGATGGGGCAGCCGCGTCGTCGAAGGCGTCGTCGCGCCCGTCGGCCACCTGCGTCCGCGTCAGCTCCATGGGCTGCCCGGGCACCTCCCGGCCGCCCACCTTCACGCCCAGGCTGCTCACCAGCTGCGTCTCCATCGGGTTGGTCAGCATCGCCACCTCGCGGCCGCAGCGGCCACAGGTGAACAGCGCCGCCATGGTCCCGTCGCCCGGGATGTCCCGGTCGCTGAAGTCCATGACGTGATCGCAGTCGACGCACAGGAACTTCATGATGCCTCCGTCTCTTCGAGCGGTCCGAGCCCCGATTCCGCCACGACCCGCGTCGCCAGATCCCCGAACGCCGCTCCTACCGCGTCGGTACGGCGGTCGGCGGCCGGTCGACCACGATCGGTCTCCAACGCGAACGCCGGATCGAACGGGATCTCCGCCCACAGCTCCGCGCCCGACTCGGCCGCGAGCTGTCGGGCCCCGTCCGCCTCGTACAACGCTTCCACGTGGCCGCATTCGGGGCACGCGCGCGCAGTCATGTTGGCCACGAGCCCGATCGGCTCCGCGCCCAGGTCATGGGCCAGCTTGAGCGACCGCGCCACCACGGACCGCGCCGCCTCGCTCGGCGTGGTCACCAGGACCACGCCGGTCACATCGGGGATCAGCTTGTAGGCGCGCTGCAGCTTGTCGGTACCGGGCGGCAGGTCCAGGAGCAGGACGTCCAGGTCGCCCCACGCCACGTCAGCCAGGAACTCCCGAAGCGCACCCGTCTCCAGTGCGCTCTGCCAGACGAAGTCGAACGCGGCGGGGCCCTTCCATTTCAGCGGCGCGTCGTCCGTAGCCAGGAGCAGGTCCATGCTGACGACGCGGGCGCCAGCCGCGCCCGGGGCGGGGTGCACGCCGTCGTCGTCGACGCGGAGCCCGTCGCGCCCGGCGCCGAGCATCCGGGCCAGGCTCGGCCCGTTCAGATCCGCGTCCAGCGCGCCCACCCGCAGCCCGCGGCCGGCGAGTGCGGCGGCCAGGTTGGCGGTGACGGCGCTCTTGCCCACGCCGCCCTTCCCGCTGGCCACGATCCATACGGCACGGACGTCGGCCAGGCGACGGGCCAGCCGCTCCATCTGCTTGCCCACCTGCTCCGGGACCTGGCCCCGGCCCTCGGACTCGACCTCGTGGTACGTCCGGATCTTCTTCATGGGACGATCGGGGTTCCGTCCGCGTCGTGGACCTCGAGGGCGTCCACCGGGCAGATGTCGCACGACGTGATCAGCCGCTCCCGGTCGATCTCGGGCAGCGGGTCCCGGAACGTGACGATGCCCTCGTCATCGAACTCCCACAGATCCGGGGCGACCTCGATGCAGTCGCCGAACCCGACACACAGCAGCCGATCGACCCGGACGGTCAGGTCGCCGACAGTGGCCTCGACGGCATCGCTCATACGGGGCTCGCTCCGTGGTTGGGGGTCGTGGGGACTGATGAGGGTGGCCCGCGGCCCGCTCCAGCGCAAGACGGACCGCCCACTGCCCCGGCCGCGACGCGATCCTTGCCCCGACCGGCGCCCCGCGCCCATGCTGGGGCCATGGCCGACGCCCTCCTCCTCCGCACCCATGTGGTGGCGGCCGCCCTGGCCATCCTCATCGGGATCGCGGCCATGGCAGCGCCCAAACGACCGCGCCTGCACCCCGGCATCGGGCGGGCGTACTTCTGGACGGTCACGGCCGTGAACCTCTCCGGCGCGTACCTGGCCGTGGCGGACTGGGACCGGAACGGCTGGTTCCTGAGCGTCGCCATCCTGACGCAGGCGCTGGCCGTGGTCGGGTGGGTGGCCGGCGGGCGACCCGGCCGCACATGGCTCACCGCCCACGCGGTGGGGATGGTCGGGTCGTACGTGGAGATCTGGGGGGCGTTCCTGGTCAACAACTGGATCCACATCACCGGCCGGCACGGGCGCCACTCGCCCGAAGCGTTCCTGATCCCCGGCGCCGTGGGCGCGGCGGCCCTCCTTTGGCTGGCGGTGGGGATCCATCGCGGCCGGCTGCCGCGATCCCGCCGGCGCTAGGTCAGGCACGCGCTCCGGTGGACGGCCGCCACCGCCGCGCGCGTGCGGCCACTCGGCCGACGACATGGTGCCCTCCCTTGCGTCATCCGCGTTCGGACCCGACCCTCCCAACCCATGTCCATCGGCATCCTGCTCCTCAACTTCGGCGAGCCCGAGACCCCGTCCCTGGACCACGTCGTCCCGTTCCTCGAGGCCATCTTCATGACCAACATGCGCCTCGAGCACGGCGACCCCGAGGCCGGCCGGCGACGGGCCCGGGAGCTGGCCGAGCGGCGCGCGCCCGGGCTCGCGGCCGAGTACGAGGCCATCGGCGGGTCACCCCTCAATGCCCGAACCCGGGACCAGGCCGACGCGCTCCGGACCGCGCTCGAATCACGCGGCCACGACGTGGTCGTCGGGATCGGGATGCAGTTCACGCCACCGGCCATCGACGACGCCGTGGCCGCGCT
>JAWVYT010000012.1:0-20143 GCA_033722595.1 Longimicrobiales bacterium | reverse complement strand
GGTAATCGATTTCGATTTCGATTTCGAGTTCGAGTTCGAGTTCGAGTTCGAGTTCGATTTCGAGGCTCCGGGCGGGGACGGGCTCCACGGCACGGGCGGGTGCTGTGTGACGGCTTCCCGGGGTGCGAAGCCGGGGTCGGCAGGGTCCTTGCACCCCGGTTGACAGGGTAAGGGCTTTGGATACCTTTACCTGTCTGTGCCGGCAGGGTAGCTCAATCGGTAGATCAGCGGAATCATAATCCGTGAGTTGTGGGTTCGAGTCCCCCCCCTGCTACTGGAAACAATCGCTGGATAGGTATGCGCCGCAAGGGGATGCCCCTTGGGGCGCGTTGCGTTGTGACACGAAACTCCGCTGTTCTGTGTCATGGGCCGTGGCACAGCTTCGCCGTGTGCGCGATCTCTCGTTGCTCTGGATGGGGGGCGGGTCACCCGGGATCGCTGGGACGCCCCCTCCCCCGCGTGGTCGGTTAGAACGCCGGTCGGGGGCGCGTCCAACCGTCCTTAGCCGGTCTATTGTTCGTCACGGGCCCGGAGGCCTATCTTGGCGGGCGAGCCCCTCCTCCCGTTTACGCGGATGGTGCCATGAGCCAGTCGCCCCCACCGCCCGCCCCTCCCCGGGGCTCGGGCGAGCCCGAGCACAGGGCACCGGAGCAGGGGACCCCGGCCATACCGGGGCTCCTCGCCCGACTGAAGGAGCGTCAGCTGGTGCTGTGGAGCGCCACGTACCTGGCCGGCGCCTGGGCGGTCCTAGAGTTCACGGGATTCCTCGCCGGCCAGTTCGGCTGGCCCGCGTGGGTGGTCAATGTCGTCCTCCTCTTCCTCGCCCTCGGCCTCATGGCCACGGTCATCCTGGCATGGAACCACGGCGAGCGGGGCCGCCAGCGGGCGACGGTCGCGGAGATCGTCGCGCTGGGCGCGCTGGTCCTGGCCGGCGGGGTGGGCGCGCCCGTCGTCGCCCATTACTCGCCTGCCGGTCCCCGCATGCAGCGGCTGGCCGTCCTGCCGATGACGGATCTGACGGGCGACGCCGGGCAGGAGTACCTGGCCGCGGGCGTGCACGAGGCGCTCATCGCGGAGCTCGGGCAGCTGGGGCTGTCCACCACGGCCCGGTCGACAATGGTTCAGTACCGCGACACGGAGGAGCCGATCGGCCAGATCGCCCGTGCGCTGCGTGTGGACGGGGTGGTGGAGGGGGCGGTGTTCCGGGCTGGCGACAGCCTCGAGATCACGGTCCGGCTCTACGACGACGACGAGAACCAGATCTGGTCCGGGGCCTTCCAGGGACAGATGGCCGATGTGCTGACGCTCTACCGCGGCTTCGCCCGGGCCCTCGCGGAGCAGATCCGGCTGAGCCTGAGCCCCGAAGCGGACGCGCGCCTGCGTCAGGCTCCCGTGGTGGACCCCGCCGTGTACGAGACCTACCTGCGGGGGATGCACCTCGTGAACACTAGGACCACCCGCGAGGAGGCCGACAGCGCGGTGGCCCTCCTGAGCCGGGCCGTGGCCGAGAACCCGGGCGACGCCCGGGCCTACGCCGGTCTCGCCGCCGTCTACGCGAATCTCGGCCACAGCTTCGACCCGCCGCCCGGCGTCTGGTCCCGGGCCAGGGCCGCCGCCGAGCGGGCGATCGGTCTGGACTCCACCCTGGCCGACGCGTGGGCCGCGCTGGCGGACTACAAGTCCTATTCCGAGCGGGACTGGGCGGGGGCAGAGCGAGCGTTCCGGCGTGCCAACGATCTGAATCCCAGCCTCGCCATGAACCACTACCACTACGCCTGGTTCCTGGGCATGTTCGGGAGGGTGGACGAGGCCGTCTCGGAGCACCGCCGGGCACAGGAGCTGGACCCGCTCACGCCGTTCCACTGGACCTGGGCACCCGCCCTCCACTGGTTCAACCGGGACTACCTGCGGGCGCTGGAGGAGGCGCGGGAAGTGATCCAGCGGTACCCCGACGGCGTCGTCGCGAACTACGTCCTCGGCGGGAGCGCCAGCCGTCTGGGGCTGATGGACGAGGCCATCGCCGCCCACGAGCGCATGGCCCGCCGCGCCCCCGCCTGGTCGTGCTTCCTCGGCCGGACCTATGCCCTCGCGGGACGGACGGAGGAGGCAGTGCGGATCCTGCGCGACCTCGAGGCGCAGCCGGTCACCCCCTGGAACGCCCTCTGTCGCGCCCACCTCAATGCCGCGCTCGGGAAACGGGACGAGGCGCTGCGCTGGCTCGCCTACGAGGAGCCCCACGCCTGGGTGCCGGCGGCGGCGACCTCCATGGAGCCGGAGTGGGACGGCTACCGTGACGACCCCCGCTATCAGGCCCTGTTGCGACGGATGAACTTGCGATACGGCCCCGGCGACACCGCCCCCACCCCGCTGCCCGTCGTCGCCCCGCCGCTGCCGGACGTGGGCGACCTCTTCACGGCCGGCCGCGCTGACTGAGGCAGCTGCCTCCCACCAGGACCAGGCCGCCCTCGAGGCAGTCGTGTTCTAGGGACACCCGGGGGAGCAGGTTCCCTGCGTGGTACGAGGTGCGCGGCGGGCACGGCCTCTGGGGATTCGTGTACCGTCCTTCCGGACGTAGTTTGGACGGCAATGGGTGAGCTTCCTCGATTCCGAAACCGCAAGTCTCGAGTCCGGATCGGTGGACAAACATGAGGGAGAGAACTGCTCGGGCACCGCGGCGTGTCGGCCCCACCTCTCGCCCCCGGCCGAAACGCGATCTGAGCGTGTGACACAGGTGTGTCAACGGCTTGCCATGGTCTGCCACGGTTTGCCACAGTCCCGGACGTCGGATGCCATGGCTTGCCCGCGGCAGACCACGGCTCACGGTGGGATCATAATCCGTGCGTTGGGGGTTCGAGTCCCCCCCCTGCTACTGGAAACGGAAGCGCCCCAGCGGCTTACGCGGGGCGCTTTTGTCGTGTCGGGGGATTCCGCTGTTCTGGCTCGGGCTGTCCGTTGTTCTGGGAATTGCTCCGTCGTTCTGGTGGTACACCTTGATCTGGCACGATCTGAAGGGGCGTCGAGTGCGCAAATGTTCGCTTGCGGAAGCCGAACGACCTCCGGGACACCCGAGGGTCCCCCCGGCAATCGGCGCAGTCAGACGTGATCCGCGGGCCAGCCGGCGCGGGCGCACCGCCATCGGGCCGCGGCACTCCGGTCGAGTGCGCCACGGGCGTGAGGATCCGGGTCTCGGGCTCGGCTCCATGTCTTGCTGCCCTGGGCGATCAGGCCAGCAACTACGGGATCGGCACGAACGCCAGGCCGTTGTTCGGGCTCATCGGGATCACGAGCTGGTTCGCGTCGGCGTCGTAGCACATGGAAGCGGCGCTCGGGATGTTGCGGGCGATGAGCTCGGCGGACCCGTCCGGTCGGATCCGGGAGACCCCGCCCAGCGAGACGCTGCTCACGTACTTCGTGCCGTCCGGCATGATCACGAGGCCGTCGCCGCCCGCCTGCGCCGCCTGCTCCGTCCGCAGCAGCTGGCCGGCCGGGGAGAACGTCAGAACCGCGGAGTCGCCGTAGTTGGCGACGACGATGTCGCCCGCCGGATCGAAGCCTATGCCGTTGGGCTGGCGGAGCGGCGCGCCTTCCACCAGGACCGACCTCGCGCCATCCGGCGTGATCCTCAACACGCGCCACGTCGCCGGGTCCGGGTCGGGGCCGAGATCGCCGGTCTGCGTGGCGTAGATCGTCCCGTCGTCCGCGACCTCGAGGTCGTTGAGCCAGGGGGAGTCGTCGACACGGATCTCGCCGGCCGGTTCGCCCGTCTCCATGTCGAACCGGCGGATGACGGCGACCGTCGGGTCGTCCCGGGTGGTGCCGCCATCTCGATCAGCGAGGTACAGTACACCGCCGGCGATGTCGCTCCCCAGAGGGTCGTTCAGCACCAGCGGCGGCGACAGCCGCTCCCGGGCCGGCGCGGCCTGCACCCCGATCCAGCGCGCCGTGTGCACCGAGCCGTCGTGGTTGATGAGCGAGACCCACGCGTCGTTAGTCTGAACACTTTGCGGGACGCCCCGGTTCGGGACCACGATGACCCCCCGTCCGGCGTCGTACGCGCAGCTCTCGGCGTTGTGGATGCCTCCGTAGACCGTGACGTTGGGGGAGATCGGCTTGAAGGCGCCGTCGGCGGTCGGGGTGACGGGCAGGCCGAGAGGGTTCCCCGTGGAGTAGGGCTGTGGCTCCTGAGGTTGCTGGGCGAGCGATGGGCTGGACCCGAGGCCGAGCACGATCGCGGCGTGGAGGGCAAGTAGCGCGGTTCGTCTCATGGTACTCCCGTTGTAGTCGTGGGACATTCGGGCCGGATAGCGACCGGCCCGAGCAGGGCTCATCTGGAGGCCTCTATCTGCCGAGCCCAGAAGGAGACCGCTTCGCCGATCCAACCTTCAGCCTCCGTTCCCGTGCCCGGGCCGAACCCGTGCCCGAGGCTGGGATAGACGTGGTACTCGACCTCCGTACCCGCTGATCGCAAGGCCGCGATCCGACGCTCCATCGCGGCGGGCCGGGCAATGCCGTCGCGGCCGCCGACCACGACGAAGGTCGGCGGCTCATCGCGGGACCGATCGGAGTGGCCGGTGTAGGCCATGACGACGGCCGTGGGTCCGGGATGCTCGCTCTCCCCGAAGGCTGCCGTGCCATACGAGCCGATCGCCGCCGCCATCCGGGCGCCGGCCGAGCTGCCCCAGACCGAATAGTGGTCGGTCGCGACGCCGAGCGCCCCGGCGTTCGTGAGGATGTGGTCGAGCGCCCTGGCCATGTCCGCGGTGGCGGCGCGGGCACCGCGACCGGTGCGATACGTCAGCACGAACGCGTTGTAGCCACGGGCGCTGATCTCCGCGGCGTACGGGAGCCCCTCGTGCAGGGTGGCGACGTACGAGAACCCGCCGCCCGGCGCGATGAGGGCGAACGGCGCCCCGGTCGTTCCGGGAAAGAAGAACAGGCCGGTGGCCCGAAGGCCGGGATCCGCCCGACGTTCCTCTTCCGAGTAGATCTCGTGGAAGACGGGGACGCCGCCGTTCGCATTGTCGATCAGGCGATTCAGGCTCCGCACCACGGCAACCGGATCGACCTCCGTGTGATAGGGAAGCAGCGATCCGATGCGGTCCAGGGAAAGATCGGGATCGTAGGTGCGCCCGTGCCACGGGAGCAGGCGATCGGCGAACCCGGCCAGCGCTGGGTGATCGAGCAGGTCGCCCAGGCTGTCCCCGGGATCGAGATCCGTCACTTCCGCCACGGAGTCGGCCGCCGACCTCTCGACCGGGCCGGCGTTGCCGACCTGGGCGACGGCGGCGTCCACCGGGGCGACGGTCGCGGCAGCGACCCAGAAGCCCAGGCTGTGGCGCGCGGCTCTCAGTCCCTGGGCCAGACCGCGGAACCCGGAACCCTTCATCGACGAGGGGGCTGGCCCGGCATCATGACCTCGACGGCCTTCTCAATGACGTCCAGTCTCCCTTTCTTCGGATCGAACTTGCCGACCGCCGTGCCATCCGCCTGGATCTCGAGGATCTCGTTGCCGTCGGAGCTGAAGGCGGGCCATTCCGGCAGCCCCTCGCCGTTGGGGTCACCGGTCCTGGCGAAGTTGGTCCAGTAGCGGTTCATCATCCGGGCGACTTCCCGGTCCTCGGCTGCGACTGCGGCTCCGCCCCACTCGCCGAGGGTGTCGAACACGTATGGGATCTCCGAGGCGTGAGCCGCGCCATAGGGCATCCTCTCCCGCATCGAGTCGGAAACGTAGGAGAAGAGATAGACGTAGGCCGGTGCACCCTCCGCCGTGAAGGCCCTTGCGGTCATCCGTGCCGGCTCCGCCCAGACCTTGTCCGTATTGACCAGCGTGAGCATCTCCTCGAAGCCGGTAGTGCCATCGGGATCGTAGGCCGCTCTGGCTTCGTCGCTCAGGCTCCCGAACAGGGAGAGTAGCTCTTCGTTCGAGGCGGCATTCACGAAGCCTGCGGGCACTTCGGCGCTGTTCGACCCGATGATGAGCGGAACGACGGCCTGGCGGCCACCCTCGTATGCGCTCTCGGCCGTCTCCACGACCAGGTCACCGTCGAGGATCGGACCCGCGTAGGTGGGCGGGCCTCCGGGACCATCGCTCTCCTGGCCTCCATCCACGATCTCCTCCACACTCAGGGCCCGGAGCTCGGCCAAGGCGGCCGAATCCGTGCCCTCGATCCCATGCCTGCGCGCGAAGTTGACCCCGATCGTCTCCGCTGACACGGGGTAGAACGGGTCCGCGTTCTCCTCACGAATCGGTCTCCCGGTCAGAACCCCGTCCCGGCCTCCGCCGGACTCGCTGATCGCCTTGTGGAAGAGGCCGCGTGCTTCGGGTATGGTCAGAAGCGAATGGACCGAGACGCCACCGGCCGACTCGCCGAATATGGTCACGTTGTCCGGGTCGCCTCCGAAGGCGGCGATATTCTGCTGCACCCACTGGAGGGCCGCGATCTGGTCCATGTAGGCGTAGTTGCCCTTGAACTCGTCCGGGTGCTCGTCGCTCAGCGCAGGGAACGCGAAGAATCCGAGTCGCCCCAGGCGATAGTTCATGCTGACCAGGATCACGCCCTGCCGGGCGAACCCGTCTCCCGCCGGCTGGTCGCCGCTCCCGAACACGAAGGCTCCGCCGTGGATCCACACCATCACCGGAAGGTCATCGCCCGGCTCGGCTCCGGCAGGGGCCCACACGTTGAGGAACAGGCAGTCTTCCGACGAACCGTCCGCTATGGAGCCGGAACCGCGCGGCCAGCCGGCCTGCGGACAGCTGGCGCCGAACTCGCTCGCATCCCGCTCTCCCTGCCACGAGGGCACGGGCTGGGGCGGGCGCCATCGATAGGCGCCGACCGGCGGGGCGGCATAGGGGATCCCCCTGTAGCTGGAGACCTGCCCGTCGGTCGCGCCGCGGACCGCTCCGGACGCGGTCCGCACCACCTGCGCCTCGAGCGAGCCTGACATCAGAAGGACGGCTGCAAGCAGCCAGGCCGTACAGCGAGTTCCAAAACGTGTCCCGTTCATGGTATTGCCGCTTCGACGAGAGGACGGTGAGACCCGTCAGTGTTCCAGGGTATGGGTGTCCCGCACGCTGCTGAATGTCAGGGCCAGCAGTTTCCAGCCGCCGTCCTGCCTCCTGTAGACCTCGGTCACGGTGAAGGGGTTCGTCACCTCGTTGCCCCTGACCTCGGCCAGAAGGGTGATGCGGTTCCAGAGGATGGCGGTGTCCTCGAGGACCTCCACAACGACGTCGTGGACATCGGCCTGCTTGTAGTGGATGCTCCCGCTGCGGATGATCTCGAGCTCCCGGTCCGTCCCCCAGGTTCCGCTCATGTGGACGAACCGGGCATCCTCGTGGAAGAGCGTGGCCAGCGTATCCGCGTTCTGCTCGGCCATCCACTGCCACTTGGCCGCGGAGAGGTCGGTGATCTCCTGTTCGACGGGAGACTCCTGCGCCAGGGACGGCTGCACAGTAACCAGCACGAGCGCCAGGCCGATGATCGTGGCTTTCATGGTTCCTTTCATATTCACATTCACAGATATGCCCGTCGTTCTCATCT
Source organism: Longimicrobiales bacterium (assembly GCA_033722595.1). Lineage (GTDB taxonomy): Bacteria > Gemmatimonadota > Gemmatimonadetes > Longimicrobiales > RSA9 > JAWVYT01. The sequence goes on along the minus strand of JAWVYT010000012.1, from coordinate 12,602 downwards.
CTGCTCGAAGACCTCTCTGGCCACGCCGACCGCGGTGACTGCGTTCGGCCAGCCGGAGTAGAACGCGAGGTGGGTGATCGCCCCGATCAGCTCGTCCTCCGTGACACCGTTCCGCAGTGCCAGTCCCAGGTGGGATCGAAGCTGGTCGGGACGGTTCAACGCGATGAGCGCGCTGACGGTCACCAGGCTCCGGTCCCGCGCCGAGAGCGTTGGGTCCGCCCACACCCGGCCGTACAGGACCCCATCGGTGAGGTCGGCCAGCTCGGGGGCGATGTCCCCCATGAGCTGCTGTGCCCGCGACGGTCGGTCTTCGCCGGGCCGGGCCGCTGGTGCCCCCGCGGCGTACTGCTCTCCGCTTACCGCCTCCATCCATTCGGTGGCCGGCCCGTCGTCGGGGCGCTCAACGAGGGCGACGTGGGTCATGGGGGCGTCCGGCGCGGCCCCGTGCCAGTGCTTGGCACCCGCGGGGATCCGGACCACGTCACCCGGCCGGACCTCCCGCACCGGGCCGCCCCACTGCTGCACGCGTCCCGTGCCGGCGGTGATGACGAGCGTCTGACCCAGGGCGTGCGTGTGCCAGTGGGTTCGGGCACCCGGCTCGAACGCGACGGTCGCGCCGTAGCTGCGGGCGGGCGCCTCCGCCTCGAACCAGCCGCTCACCCGGACCGTGCCGGTGAAGTTCTCGGCCGGCGCGAGCCGGGCGGGTGCAGCCGACGGGACCACGGCAAGGGAGTCCTGGGCGAGGGCGGCCGCGGGGACCAGGAGGGCGAGTGCCAGGGCGGTCGCAATCGGTCGTTTCATGATGTCGCCTACCGATCGATCAACCGCTGGGCGCCTTCGGAGTAGCGGTGCCCGTGCACAGCGATCCGGGCGGCGCCCTCCTCGATCTCCCTGAGGTCTTCGGCGGTCAGCTCGACCTGGGTCGCGGCCACGTTCTCCTCCAGGCGGTGCCGCTTCGTGGTCCCCGGGATCGGGACGATCCACGGCTTCTGCGCCAGCAGCCAGGCGAGGGCGATCTGAGCCGGCGTCGCGTCCTTCTCGGCCGCGATCCGCTCCAGCAGGTCGACGAACGCCCGGTTGGCTTTGCGGTTCTCCTTCGACAACCGTGGAACCGTGTTCCGGAAGTCGCCGTACTCGAACTCGGTGGAGGCGTCCATCCTGCCCGTCAGGAACCCCTTCCCGAGGGGGCTGAACGGGACGAGCCCGATCCCGAGCTCCTCCAGGGTGGGGATGATCTCGTCCTCCGGCTCCCGCCACCACAGCGAGTACTCGCTCTGGAGCGCGGTGACGGGCTGTACCGTGTGCGCCCGCCGGATCGTCTCGACACCGGCCTCGGATAGCCCGAAGTGGAGCACCTTCCCCTCGGCGATGAGGTCCCGGACGGCCCCGGCCACGTCCTCGATCGGGACGTCCGGGTCGACGCGGTGCTGGTAGAGCAGGTCGATCCGGTCGGTCCGGAGCCGCCCGAGCATGCCGTCGACGGCGCTCCTGATATGCTCGGGCCGGCTGTCGAGGCCTCCGCGGCTCTCGCCCGTGTCAGGGTCGATGTCGAAGCCGAACTTGCTGGCGATGACCACGCGGTCGCGGACCGGTTCCAGCGCCTCTCCCACGACGCGTTCGTTGGTGAACGGCCCGTAGACCTCGGCCGTGTCGAAGAAGGCCACGCCCAGGTCGACCGCCTGCCGGATCACGGCGACGGCCTCGGCGGTGTCGGTCGCCGTGCCATAGCCGAAGCTGAGGCCCATGCAGCCGTAGCCGAGGGCGGAGACGGCGAGGTCGTTTCCGAGCGAGCGTGTCCGCATGATCAGTTCGCCGGTGGCGCTTCCACGCCCGACATGGACAGCACCCCATCCGGGAGTCGCTGGCCCCGGATCTCGATGGCCGACAGCTCCGCGTTCAGCTCGTCCAGCTCGTCGGGGGTGAAGCGCACATCCGCCGCGCCCGTGTTCTCCAGCATGTGCGCCATCTGCGTGGTCCCGGGGATCGGCACGATCCACGGCTTCTGCGCCAGGAGCCATGCCAGGGCGATCTGACCGGGGGCGGCCCGCTTCCGCTCGGCCCAGCGCTTCACCATCTCCACGAGCGCCAGGTTGTGGGGCAGGTTCTCCGGCGAGAAGCGGGGCTCCACGCCCCGGATGTCCCCGGGGGCGAAGCGCGTCCGCTCGTCGATGGCCCCGGTGAGGAACCCCACGCCCTGGGGGCTCCACGGCACGAAACCGATCCCCAGCTCCTCGCACGTCGGGATCACTTCCTCCTCGGGCCCGCGCCAGAGCATCGAGTACTCGTTCTGAACGGCCGTAACCGGCAGCTCGGCATGGGCCCGACGAAGCGTGTTCAGCCCCATCTCCGAGAGGCCCCAGTGCAGGACCTTGCCTTCCGCCATCAGCTCGCCGACCGCCCCCGCGACGTCCTCGATCGGGACCTCAGGGTCGACCCGGTGCTGGTAGAGGAGATCGATGCGGTCGGTCCGGAGCCGCTCGAGCATGACCTCCACGGCCAGCCGGATCCGCTCCGGGCGGCTGTTGCGTCCCCCGCGCTGGCCGGTCTCGAGGTCGACCTGGAACCCGAACTTCGTGGCGATCACGATCTCGTCCCGGAACGGTGCAACCGCCTCGCCCAGAAGGCGCTCCACCTCGAGCGGACCGTACACCTCGGCCGCATCGAAGAACGTGACCCCGTGGTCGAAGGCGCTCCGGATGATGTCGATCATCTGCGGCCGTCTCGGGACCAGCGTCGTGTACGCGCGAGTCATGTTCTGGACGCCGAGGCCGATGCTGGAGACCTCCAGCGACCCGAGCCGCCTCCGGCCGGGAGCCGAAGCCCGCCGGACCGGGGGCTGTCGCCTGGCCTGCGCGCCCACGGGCGAGGCCGGTAGCATTGCCGCCGCCGTCAGGCCGGCGCCGACGGTCAGGAAGTCACGGCGCTGAATCGAGCGATCTGTCTTCTGAGCTTCGTTGGTCATCGTCGCGTGCTCCTCTTTCGCCTGCTGCACACCGGTCCTCGATGCCATCGCTTCATCGGTTCAATCCCCGCTGGAGAGTCGTGATCGCCTGGTTCGCGGCGCCCGGTCATGGACACCCACGTGCCCCTCAATGTGCGGTGGACGTTACCGGTCTGTCCACTTGCCAGCGCCGTCCGCCCAGGTCAATATTTTGACCAATGGCGGACGAGTTCGATGGGATGGCGACATTCGTGGCCCTGGCCGAGGCCAAAGGCTTCCGTGCGGCGGGCGAGCGCCTGGGGGTGAGCCACTCGACGGTGAGCCAGGCGCTCCGCCGGCTCGAGGAGCGCCTCGGGGTGACGCTCGTCCAGCGCACGACGCGCAGTGTGCGACTCACGGAGGCGGGCGAGCGCCTGTATGCGTCGGTGCGGCCGGCGCTGGAGGAGGTGCGGGCCGCCGCCGCGGGGGTGGCCGAGTTGGCCGATGTCCCGCGGGGGACGCTGCGCCTGCACACGTCGGCAGTCGCCGAGACGCGGTTCGTGGGGGCGCTGCTGACGGAGTTCCTGGCGAGGCACCCGGAGGTGCGGCTGGACCTGGTCGCGAGCGAGATCCCGGTGGACATCGTGGCGGAGGGCTACGACGCGGGGATCCAGCTGGGCGAGGTAATCGACCGGGACATGATCGCGGTTCCCGTGACCGGGGATCTGCGGCTGGCGGTAGTGGGCGCACCGTCGTACTTCGAGCGACGGGGCATTCCGTCCCATCCACGCGAGCTGGTCGACCACGAATGCCTCAACTGGCACCCGACCGCTGGCAGTCCGCCGTACCGGTGGGAGTTCACCGAGGATGGACGCGACTTCACGCAGGCCGTCCCGGCCCGCGTCCTGTCAACCGATGCGGCGATGAACCGCCGCTTCGCGATCGCGGGGCTGGGGGTGACACTGGCGTTCGAGGGCCACGTACGGGAAGCGGTTGCGCGCGGCGAGCTGATCTCCGTCCTGGAGGAGTTCTGCGCGCCGTTCCCCGGCTACTACCTGTACTACCCGGAGCGGCGGCACGCGTCGCCGGCGCTGAGGGCGCTGATCGGGCATCTGCGTCGCTTGCGAGAGACTGCCCGGGGCGGGCAGGAGAACCGCTGAGGCCATAAACCCGAAGGGCCAGGCGGGGTGCGTCTTGCCGCACTGGTTGAGCCGCTCACCCGCCGCTGAGCCGGCGCACACCGCGTCGTCGACACGGGCGAGCTTCCCCGCCGAGGCGAAGCAGGCGACGGCCCGCGTGATTCGCGGAGACCGCGACAACATGCCCGTAGCCGGTTCGCGAGAGTGGGTGAAGTCCTTTTCGCACGCGCGGCTGATGGTGGTGACCGGCGTGTCGGCCCCCACCTCTCGCCCCCGGCCGAAACGCGGTTCGAGCGTGTGACACAGGTGTGTCAACGGCTTGCCATGGCCTGCCACTGTTTGCCATGGTCTCCCTCGTCGGATGCCATGGATTGCCCGCGGCAGACCACGGCTCACGGTGGCATCATAATCCGTGCGTTGGGGGTTCGAGTCCCCCCCCTGCTACTGGAAACGGAAGCGCCCCAGCGGGTTAGGTGGGGCGCTTTTGCTATATATGCAGGGGATTCTGGTAGTGGGGGCTTCCTTGCCCTCGAGACGGTCGGCGTCTCCACGATCTGGACAACCTATCTGGCCGCACCGCGGCAGCCGTGGGAAGACTGTTGTGCCAGCCTTGAATGAGATCTCGAGGTTGGTCGTCGTTCAGTCCACCGGTCCGAGGAACCGATCCAGCCACGGCACCGCCTCCCGGGTCAACGCCGACTGGGGGACCAGGTGGGCGCGGTCGACGACGACGTGGTGTTTGTGCGCAGAGTCCGCGGCCCACAATCGGAACATGGGCCGTGCAGAGGTCGCCAGCGGGTGCACCATGTCGTACTCCCCGCTCAGCATGAGGACCGGTTGAGTGGTGTGGGTGACGAAATTGAAGGGATCGACCTCGGGCTGAGTGGGGAGCGGGCTGAGGCCGGGAACCACGAGAACCGCCACCTTGAGTCGAGGCTCGGTCACGAGCATGATGGGCGCCAGCATGCCCCCCCAGCTGAACCCCATGTAACCAAGTCGCTGCGCATCAATCTCCGGCCGGGTTTCAAGGTAGTCGACCGTTCTCCTGAGATCCCTCGACCAGTGAAAGACGTGATCGCGGTACGAGTTGGTCTCGTCCTGACGGCGGTACACGAAGCCGTCGTCGCGGTTGAACGTGCTCTGGTAGACGGGGAAAGCGAACGCCCGGCCGCTGCGCACGATCAGCTCGATGTGCTGTGTCGGGTACTGGTCGATCGTGTCGAGCCACAGCGCCGATGAGCCTGGGAAATACACGACGGTCTGAAGCGTTTCATCGGCGTCGAGGGGCTTGTACAGATAGAGGCCGACGCGTTCCGTGCCATAGGCGGCGTCGAAGGTTACGTACTCCCGGGTCCACAGCTCCGTCGTGTCGGCCGAGTGGACTACGGCGTCGAGCGGTGCCGGGTCGTACTCGTAGAGCCGGATGAACGAGGAGAAGATCTCATCGGATACGGGGGTCTCGGCCGAGAAATCGCGTACAGTCTTGGGGATCGGTGCGCGCGCCGCGGCCAGCTCGTCGGCCTCCTCGAAGTAGTGGGCCAGCCGGATACCGTTGAGATCAGAACGGTCGAAGGGCGGCGCTCCGTTGGCCACGGTGAAGACATATCGTGAATCGGACCAACCTCCGCCCAGAATGAACCGATCGGCGCCGGTCGCGTTGAAGGCCCACTCGCGGGCGTTTCCAGCCATGTCGTGGATCCCGAACTGGCTGATGCCTGCGTTCGCCCCCACGGGCATGGGAGCGTCTCCTTCCATATTGCTTACGGGTATCATCCAGTCGCTGAGCCATGTGGTGGCCGCGCGAAACCAGTGGTAGACCGTGGGAAGGCTCCTGCCGGCGTACCGTGCGTATGCGGCGGCTTCGTACCAGCTGACCCCGGTGACCGGGTAGTCCGCCTGTCCTTCGGGGTACGAGCCGAATCGCCAGGTGCTTGGTCCAGGCCGTCCGGTGCTGTCGGTGAACGCCAGCATCGCTTCGTCCCAGGGGACCGTGCGGCCGTCGCGCACGAACTCGTGCTCCCAGTACGAAGCGTCTTCGTAGCCGCCGGCGCCAACGAAGTCTGCGTACTCGGCGTTGGTCACCTCGTGTCGGGCCATAAGGAAGTCGTGGAGCCGGATCGGCGGGGCGAGGGAGAGGTTGGGAGCGACGTAGCGGAAAGCGAACTCGGGACCCCCGAGGTAGTCGGGAAGATCGCCCTGGACCGACCGCCACCCTTCGGCCACGACATCGATGGGATCGAGGACGATGGTGTCGGAAGTGAGCGAGGAGAACGCTGCGTACGCGACGTGGTGGCCGTCCGCTTCCAGCCGGAGGACCGAGCTGCCCGGCGGAAACCGGTCGATGGACAGCGGGGTGGTGCCGAGCGTGTCCCACCCGGCCGAAGTATCGGCATACGGTCGCCGGCTCACGGTGGCGCCCGGCGGGTCCGATACAATGGTCGCGGGTGCAGTGAAGGCGGTCCACACGCTGTCCGGTACGTCGGCCGGGTCCATGGTCACAGCGACGCGGAAGGCAGTGTCCAGATCTCCCCGCCGGACCGCAGCGCGCACTTCCTGCAATGTGCCCGGGCTGCCGGCATCCTGAAACAGGAGGCCTACGACAACAACACCGATGAGCAGGATCGCGGTGGCCGCCACAACCAGTGGAAAGGAGAACTTGCTTTCGCCCGTTGGTGCCCTCGCAAGGCCGTTGGAAGCCATACCCGCGACGCCGTCCGTCCGCAACGCCTCGAGCAGCTCCCCGATCCCGGGGAAGCGATCCGCGGGCGCCTTGGCGAGCGTTCTGTGCACCGCCGCCTCGACGTGGGGAGGCACGGATTCACGCAGAGTCGACACCTGCGTCGGTGGGGCGGTGATCACCTTGGCGATCACCGCCCGCGGCGTGGATGCGGCGTGCGGAGCTTCCCCGGTGAGCATCTCGTACAGCACGCAGCCCAATGCGAACTGATCGGTCCGATGGTCGACGCGGTCGCTGCCGGAGGCCTGCTCCGGACTCATGTACGCGGGCGTTCCGATGGCCATCCCCGTGGCCGTCAACCTGTCGCCGGCCGCCGTCGAAATCGCACGGGCGACGCCGAAATCCGCGACGTACACCCGACCTTCTGTGATCAGGATGTTGCCGGGTTTCACATCGCGGTGGATGACCCCCTTCCCGTGAGCCGACGCGAGCGCCTCCCCTACCTCCCGTGTGATGGACAGGGCCTCGGCGATGGAGAGCTGGCCCTCACGGTCGAGCCGGTCTCGCAACGATTCTCCGTCAACGAAGGGCATGACGTAGTAGGGCAGCCCGTCCGCATCGCCGGAATCCAGCACCGGGAGGATGTGTGGGTGGGTCAGCCCCGCCGTGATCTCGATCTCCCGTACGAACCGGTCGGTTCCGAGCTGGGCAGCCAGCTCCGGCCGGAAGACCTTCACCGCCACCTGACGGTTGTGCTTCAGATCGTCGGCCAGGTAGACGGTGGCCATCCCGCCCTCGCCGATCTTGCGATCGATCCGGTAGCGGTCTCCGAGGATGGAGTTGGTATCCACCTTCACGCTTCCAGGCGGTTGTTGATCAACGGGGCTTGGACCTTCTCTGGGGGGACAGGAGATCCGATCGGGCTCGGGTCGTTGGGTCCTGCAGAATGCGAACTCGGAGCGGATCTTCGCAACCAGTACCAGTGTCGCCGTTGTGTCAGCAACTTGCCATGGTATGCCGTAGCTCACCGTGGTCTCCGGTGTCGGATGCCACAGCCTACCTGCGGTAAACCACGGTTCAAGGTGGAATCGTAATCCGTGCGTTGGGGGTTCGAGTCCCCCCCTGCTACTGGAAACGGGAGCGCCCCAGCGATTTACGCGGGGCGCTTTTGTTTTGGCATCGGGTGCCGCTGTTCGTGCCTGGGCCGGGCGCGGTGATCCTGAGTTGATTCCCGGTTTACCGCGTCCGGACAGCGGATTGAGTGGGCCATCTGATCCTCGATGGAGTCGGCGGCGGAGGCGCCGTTGGCTGGTTCATCCCTTCCTCAAATTCGCGGAGGCCGACATGCGACCCACGCAACACAGGAACTCACCCATTCTCTTCGCTCTACTCTTTGTCGCAGCCAGTATCGGGTGCGACGGTGACTTCACCGCGCCGCGCAGCGGACCGGGTCCGGAGGAAGGGGCGATTGCCGCGTCGCTGACTTCGGTGCCGGGCGTTATGGAGATCGTGGGCGAGTCGGGTCCAGGATCCACCTATGCGCTGCTTCGGCCTTCCGATTGGAATGGCGGCCTCGTGGTCTGGGCCCACGGGTACGTCCAGCCCTTCCAGCCGGTGCAGCTGCCAGCCGACGACGTCGAGAACCTCGGGGCGGTCCGGGACCACGCGCTGGAGGCCGGCTACGGCTTCGCATACGCGAGCTACTCCCACAACGGGTACGCGGTGAAGGACGGGGTCCAGCGGACCCACGAGCTGCGGGGGCTCTTCGGCGAAGCCTTCGGCTCCCCAGAGCGCACCTACATGGTCGGTACCTCCATGGGCGGGCTCATCGTGGAACTGCTCAGTGAGAGGTACCCATCGCAATACGATGGCGCCCTGGGAGTTTGTCCGTTGCTGGACGGACCGTACAACGCCAGCTACGTGGCCCACTTCCGGGTTCTGTTCGACTGGTTCTTTCAGGATGCGTCGGGCGCATCACCGCTTCCCGGCTCCCTCTACACCATGCCTTCGGGTTATTACTTGATCCCGCCCAGCCCCGCCCTGCCCAGCGGTTCGCCGGCATACCAGTCGGTGATCGGGGCGATCGCTTCGAGCCCGGAGGCGCTGCAGAAGGCGGCGGCCATGGCCGCCGTGGAGCAGGTCGACCTGCAGCTGTCGCAGGCCTCCCCCGAGATCTTCGCCCAGGAGCTGGTCGCGTCATTCGTCTACGTGCTCGGCTATCAGGTCAACGGGGCGAACGTGATCGACGAGCTCACCCACGGGCACGGGTTCTTCGACAATAGCGAGGTGGACTACTCGAGCCCGCTGCTGAGCGACGCGCAGGAGGATCTCCTCAACCACGCTACGTTCGGCGTGGAGCGGTTCGTCGCTGACCCCCCGGCCGTCAACTACTTCCGGCACTGGTGGGAGCCGACCGGTGACCTGGCGGCCCCGTTCCTGACCCTTCACACCACCCGTGACCCGATCGTCCCGTTCCGTACGGAGGAGCTATTCCGCCAGAAGGTGGAGACGGCGGGCGCCAGCGACCTTCTGGCGCAGCAGTCCATCGACCGATTTGGGCACTGCACCTTCGGGCCCGGGGAGGTGATCGAGGCGTTCGAGGACCTGACTCGTTGGGTAGAGCAGGGTGTCGAGCCGAGTTCGTGAGCCGAATGCCCGACTCCAGCTTGCCGTGGAGCGACCGGGACGCATGACCGCGTCCCGGTCGCCTCACCCTACCCGTCGCGCGTGCTTGGCAGACCGACGCGCTCCACCAGGGCCTGAAAACGGGGATTCCCCCGTAGTGGATCGACCAGGGGATGCACGTTCAGGAAGACCGCACCGCTGGAGTTGTCCTCGAACGCGGCCTCGAGGGCATCCATGGCTTCGTTCATAGCGCCATGCGCGATGTGCAAGATCGCGTCGTATTCATGCGGCACGTAGCGCCCCTGGTTGCGGAGGCCGGCCAGCGTCTCAAGCGCACGCGCCGGCGCCATCGCGTCACCCGTCTCTGCGAGTGCGCAATGAAGGAGCGCCATCGAGAGCGGGTGCGCACCGCCGGCCAGCTCGAGCCCCTGACGAAACGCCGCCGCGGCTTCCTGGGGGCGCTCGAGCGCCATGAAGGACAGCCCGCGCCCCAGGTACGCGTGAAAGTACCCCGGGTCCAGATCGTGGGCTTTCGTCCACGCCTCGAGCGCTCGATCGTACTTTCGCTGGAAGTAGTGGTGCCGGGCCACCGCCGCGTTCATGACGGCCGAGAGACTGTCCAGTTCGAGTGCGCGCTGGGCCTCCGCCATGGCCTCGCTCCGGCGGCCCATGGCGACCAGGTAGAGGGAGTACCGGTGGTGCGTCTGGGCGTTGCGCGGGTAGAGACGAATCGCCTCTCGATACGCCGAGTCGGCCGCCTCCCAATCCCGGTCGTAGACGTACAGGACCTGCGCCAGTGCCGCCCAGCCTTCATGAAGGCGCGGCGCGATCCCCAGGGCCCGCTCCACGGCCCTGCGCGCCCGGGGGTACGCGCTGTCGGGATGCATCAGGCCGTAATCGTAGCTCCCCATCAGGTTGTACACGTCGGCGATCCCTATGAGGGCACGGGCGAATTCCGGGTCCCGCTGCAGCGCGCTGGCGAAGTAGCGCTGAGCCCGGACGAAGCCGTCGGGGGCCCGGCTGAACCACTCCCTGCGCCCCTTGAGATAGCGCTCGTGCGCCAGAGGGTCGTCGGTCCAACCGCCCAGCTCTGGGGGCACCGCGTCGCCGGTCCGGGAGCCTTCCGGGAGCTGACCGGGCGCTGCGAGCTGCGCCGCGAGCTGCGCCCGGACCTCCGAAGCGATCGCCTCCCAGGTGTCAATCCGGATCACCTGGTCGGTAGGTCGCGCGTACGAGTCAGCCCATTCCACGTGCCCCTCCGGACCGGACAGCTCCAGCACTACGCTGGCCCGCTCCGGACCGCGACGAGCGACACCCGTAAGTACGAAATCCACATCCAACCGGCGCAGTGCCTCGGCCGGCGGTACGCCGCGCATAGCGAAGGCGGCGCTGCGGGTGGAGACCTGGATCCCTGCTGTGTTCGCCAGCGTCTCAATGAGCTGGTCGGTGATCCCGTCCGCCCATGCTGCGTCGGCGGTGTCGACGGGGTGCAGCGGGAGAACGGCAACCGCGAGGTAGCCGTCCCCGTCAACCGCGGCGGTCTCCAGCCATCCCCAGAGGTCCCGTCCCACCATCCCCGCCAGCAGTCCCACGGCCGCGGCGATGAGGAGCGCGTGGCGCCAGCGTCGGGAGCGCAGGACCCGACGGAGCCACGTCTGAGCCCACGAGCCCCCGGTGCGGCGGGGCGCGGGCTTTGTAGCCGACGCGGCGGTCGCGGGGGCGAACGACGATGGCCGGGACTCGTCGACCTGCTCCTCCGGTTCGATCGGCCCTGCTTCCGCGGTCGGGATTGGCGAAGGATCAAGGGGCGAAGGTTGGGAATCCTCCTCTATCGTTCGGCCCTCGCGAAGGTCCTCCACCAAGGCGGTCAGCTCCGGATCCGGCTCGACGTCGAACTCTTCGCGCAGCAGCAGCTCGTGCACCCGCGCCGCTTTCAGGGCGCCCGCCCGGTTCCCCGCTGCGTTCAGTGCACGGACGAGCCCCATGGCGACACGGCTGTTGTACGGGTCCGCGGCCGCCAGCTTCTTCCACAGCTCCACGGCGCCCATGCTGTCCCCCGCCGCGTCCCGCTGTCGCGCCACCTGCTCCAGGGCCTTCCGATACAGGGACGCGTAGTGCTCGCGGATCGCGTCGATCCGCTGCTCCAGCTCTGCCGAGCCTCGGACGACGAAATCGTCGAGGAACCGGCCGCCGTACAGCCGGACCGCCTGCTCCATATCCCCGGCGGCAATGGCCGCTTCCAGCTCCGCCACGTCCGACGGCAGCGCTTCGGCGTTCAACACCAGATCGTCGCCGCGGCTCACCAGCACCTCGTCCCCCAGCTCCTTGCGTATGTCATACACCGCAACAGATAGCAGCCGGCGCCCCTGGGACTCTCGCTTTCGCGGCCAGACAAGAGCGATGAGCCGCTCCCGGCTCATCGACCGACCGGTAGCCGTCGCGAGCAGGGCCAGAAGCACCAATCGACGTTTCTGGGCAGCTTTACCTGACAGAACCTCGCCGGCTTCCTCCAGGTACGCGCCGCCCAGCAGTCTCAAGAAGGGCACGGTAGAACTCAAACCGGGGTTGGGGGAAAAAAACCACGATCGGCTTGTTCCAATATACGCGTTGGCCACGATCAGAGGAACGATATTGAGGATGACCGCCTTCGGACTCTCGATCGCTTTGCGAATGGCCGCCCTGCCGATCTCGGCAAATGGCGGCGGCAGGAATAGACCTTTGCCCAGGCCGACCCTCGGATGCATCGAAGATGGATTACGATGGTCGACCGCCTTCAGGAGACCAACAATGACCCGATATGCCACTGCTGTCTCATTATTCGCGCTTCTGGCGGGCCTCGCTGTTGGCGGCTGCTCGTCTGAGCCCGACCGAACCATATACCAGGAGATCTCGTTTTCCATCGATGGCCGCGACTACGTTAACCCACCCTATTTGAGCGTAAGCAAGGGAGGGGGTGCGCTGGAAATCGACGCAGCGGACTACGATCGGTACGGCCTGGTATACCTTCTGGTGCGTGAACGCTACCACGACGGTTACCGTGACCTCTCGGACCCTGCAGAGGCCATCGCCTGGTATCGATCGAACGAGGATTCCCCGGACTGGACCTACACGACGGAGGCCGCGAACGGGTCGGGCTTCATACAGCTTCGGGAGGAGGAGTGCTGGTCCTCGAGCGGTCCGGACATCTGGTCCAGAACCACGGTGACACGCCGCTTCTGCACCTACACGGGCACCTTCGAGT
>JAWVYT010000011.1:0-20612 GCA_033722595.1 Longimicrobiales bacterium | reverse complement strand
CCCCGAGAGCCGGTCCCCGAGATCCGGGGCGAGTGCCTGAGAGCCTCCGGTCGGCCGAGCCGTCGCGCGGCGGGCGGTAGCTCAGGGCGAAGGGGTCGCGGTGTCGATCTCGAGGTCCTTCAGCGTATCCATGAGCGACCCCTCGGTCACGGAGATCCCGGCGAGGCAGACCACGAGGCCCGGGGTTCGCTCGGGGCCGGACGCCTCGCACCAGAGATCGATACGACTCGGCGCGTCCAGTCCCTCGGGCGTGGGGTCGATCACCGACCACTGCAGGGAGCGGGTCGTCCAGTCCGACGCGGGCGGCGAAACATCCTGCCAGTCGTCCCCGACGATCGTGAGCTGCCACTGGTCGATCAGCCCTTCGGCCATCAGGGAGAACGTGGATTCCGCGACCGGGCCGACGGCCTTGAACGCCATGATCACGATCACGAGCTCGTCGCCCGGAGGCTGAATCATCCATGCGGCCGTGTTGGCGGGGAGCTCGGTACCGGAGAGGGCGATGGTGCCCATGGGGCTGAGGAAGTAGTTCGGGCCAGGCGCCGGGAACCGGAAGCCCAGGAGCTCGTTGCGGACCACGCCGTCGTCGATGACGAGCCCCTCCTTCTCCTCCTCGGTGACGGCGAGGCCCGAGAACGCGGCGTCGGCCTCGGCGTCCGGCGCGGACCCGATGGCTGGGACCAGCGGCGGCGCATCCCATATCTCCAGCTCGTACTCCCCGAACGCCTGACTGTAGGAGCTGGCGACCAGCTCGTACTCCCCGTCTTCCAGCTCCACCTCGAGGAACGCGTCGGTGCCGCCCCAGCTGTCGTCGTCCCGGGCCACCTCCACGGGCTCGCCATCCTCGATCCGCCGGAAGTAGAGATAAGGGTCCAGGTCTCCGGTCATGCCGACCAGCAGCCGCCGGCCCGCATCACCCCGGACCCGGTAGCGGTCGCGGAAGGTGAGGTACTCCATTGCGTCCGTCTCGCTCAGGGCGCCCCGGATGCGGCCCGGCACGATCGCATCGCTCACGGCCGTGTCCCCGGCGGGCGCCTCCGTCAGCCTCAGGGTGTAGGCGCCCTCCTTCCCCTCGCCTACGCTGGAGGCGAGGACCGCCAGCGCCTCTCCCGCCCAGGGGTCGCTCCGGACGGGGACATAGAGGCCCGCGCCCCCGCTCCCGGGGACCGGTGACTCCTGCTGCTCGGCGACGGACGTCCACCCGCCCTCGGTGACGACCGCGAGCTGCATGTACGGGTCGAACGCGTCGGACTCGAGCAGGATCCACACCCGGTGGGCGTCCCCCGGGTCCAGGCGGACTACGTCGTACAGGTAGCCATCTACGTCAGTGGAGTCTCCGGGTTCGAGCGTGCCCTCGAGGGTCTGGCCCAGGGCGAGGGTGTCCTGTGCCCGGGCAGGGTCGGGCGCTCCGATAAGCGGGAGCAGACAGACGGCCAGGGCCAGGGCCGGCCCCCGGTCGCCGGGCCTCATCGGATCACCATCCCGTCGAGGAGCCGCTGCCCCGGGGGGTAGACGGACTCACTGGTAACCACGGCGCACAGCATTCTCCCCCTCCGGTCCTCGTCACCGGGCTCGCCGATACACCTCAGCGATGATGCGAGGTTCATTTCCATGGGTCGTATCGTGGCCCGGTATTCGAGCCCATCCCCTTCGGTCGGCTTGGCCCGGATCGGGGCCCCGGCCTGGTAGCTGGCGGCCAGCCCCTGTACCATGGCCTCCGCCTCGCGCTCCAACTCCGCCGCCTCGAGCGTACCGAACATCGTGTACCAGAGGATCATGACCTGCCGCTCGGCCTCCGACTCGGTGTCCTGGAGCACCCAGATCCGGTAATCGCCGAGGAGGTCACGACCCCACGGCTCGACGAACCCGCGGACCATGCTGAAGTCGGGGCCGGGGCTCGGCATCTGGAAGCCCAGCTCGTCGTGCCGAATCAGGGAGTCACCGACGGCGAGGCCCGCCATCTCGGCTGTGGTCAGGGGCGGCATCCAGATCCGGAGCCGGAACGGGCCCGTGGCGCCCGTCGCGGTGACGACCACCCGGTAGCGTCCGGCCGTTTCCACAGTCCGATCCAGGAGAGCCGCGTCGCCCAGGGCGGTGGACTCGGCCAGCGCGTCACCGCCTTCGGGCCCTTCCAGCCGGAGCGCGGGTGCGGCGTGGCCGTCGGCCAGGGCCATTACCCGGCTCAGGGCGCCGGCCTCCACCTCGAAGACCTCGTAGGGCCGACCCTGCTCATCCACCGGGTCCTCCCCGTCCAGTACGCCCCGAACCGGGGATCCCGATGGCGCCGGTACCGGGAACGCCTCGCCCGGCTCAGGCGTGTCGGCCGAGAGCCGGAACGCGCCAGTCCCGTCGCCCTCGTAACTGCCGACCCATATGGCATAGCTCCGATCCGGCTGGATGATGCCCCGGACCCGGGCGTCGCGGGCTCCGGCCAGGCCGGGGGCGTCGTCGTTCTCGTCGATCACCGTGAGACCGCCGCCATCGTGCACGATCACGAGCGCCGCGTAGGCGTCGAAGTCGGCGGACTCCAGGGCGACGGCCACCCTGGCCCCCTCGGGCGCCTCCAGCGGGACCAGCCTCGCCACCTGCCCGGTCGTGACGGTGGTGTCGGCTGGCTCGAGGACGCCCTCGACGGGCTCGCCTGGACGGACGGCTTCCTGGGCGAGGATGGGGGCAGCGGTAAGGAAGATGAGGGCTGTCGGGACGGCGGAAAGCGATCTGGTCATGGCTGGGGCTCATCCATCGAACGCGTCGCTCACCTGCCGGAGCAGCCGGTTAACCCGCCCGCCGCGGCCCGGAAACAGGTACCGGTCACTGATCCGGTTCAGCGCCACTCGGAGGTCGGGGAATGCGTCCGCGGCGGTGTGGTACAGCCGGCTGAGGCCGTGCTCGTCGGCGAGGCGGGACGCGGCCGCCATGCGGTATCCGGTCGCGCCGAGCGCCTCCACGTAGTCGAGTCCCGGCGCCCCGCGTCGCTGGACCCGGTAGGTCACATGGTCGGGGAAGATCCCGCCCAGCCAGAGCGCGAAGTTGCCGAGGTGGGCCCGCACGAGGAACTGTCGTCGCCCATCGGCGGTCTCCGCGGCGGCCACGAGGTCGACCAGGTAGTGGAACGTGTCCGGGTCATCGGGCGCGATCCGGTACGCCCGGTCCTCGCGGCCGAACTCCACGAGGATCGCGGCGATGTAGTCGGCCAGCGTGCGGTCGTCGAGGCCGGACTCGAGGAGCGCGTGACGGACCAGGAGGTAGAAGACCAGCGCGGGGCTGCCGTGATGGTCGCCGGTCAGCACGGCGTTCAGGGTCCGAGGGTCGTCGAGGAGCGCATCGAGCCCGTCGCTGCGGAGCTGCGCGTCCAGCTCGTCGCGCGCGTCCGTGTCCGTCCCGGCGATGGCGCTGATGATGGCGCCCACTTCCGCCCGTCCGAAGGAAGCCCTCACGTTGGGTAGGATCATGCTGCCTCCTGTCCGCGGTTCGTGACTTGTCCCGGCCTCGTGGCCTCTCTTACGTTCGGGCCATGGTCGGTTCTCCGCCACCCCGCCCCACTTCCGCGTCCCCCGGGGACGTCGGTGGCCGCACCCTCGAGCGGCGGCTCCTGGGGTGGCTGCTGGCGCTCACCGTGGCCCCGGCACTGCTGGTGCTGGCCATCGGGGGCTGGGCCCTCGCCACGTCGCTGGACGTGGCCGGGTCGCTGGGGCCGTGGGAAGAGGTCGCGGAGAGCGGGCAACGCGTGGTGGAGCTGGCCGAGCCCGCCGGGGACAGTGCCCTGACCGCGGCGCTGGCCGACCACCGGGCCGCCCTCTCCCAGTCCCTTACACAGGCCCGGCGGTGGGCGTTCCTCGGGGAGCGGTTCGTGGCCGCGCTCCCGTGGCTGGTGCTGGCGGCTGCCGGGCTGCTGGTGGCGCTCGCCTACGCGGCCACCCGGCAGCTGGCCCGGCAGCTCGCCCGGCCCATCGAGGAGCTGGTCGGTGTAGCGACGGCACTGGGGCGCGGCGAGCCGCTGCCGGAGCTGACCCGTGCATCGGTGCGGGAGGTGCGCATGCTGGACGCCGCGCTCCGAGACGCGGCAGAGGCGCTCCGGGAGGCGCGCGACCGGGAGCTGGCCGCGGAGCGGGTCCGGACCTGGGGCGAGATGGCCCGGCGGGTCGCCCACGAGATGAAGAACCCGCTGACCCCGCTCCGGATGGCGGGGCACCGGCTGAAGCGGCTGGAACGAGATCTCGAGGGGGGGCGGAGTGCGACGGACACAGGACCCGGGCGCGGCGGGCCGGGCGGCGGCGCGGTAGACCGGCTCCACGAGGTGCTCGAGGTCATCGACCAGGAGGTGGGGCGGCTGGAGGAGCTGGCCGCCCGGTTCAGCCAGCTGGGCCGGCCACCCGAGGGCGCGCCGACGGAGATCGACCTGACGGAGCTCCTGGCGTCGCTTCTGGAGACGGACGTGCCATCCGGCGTCCGTGCGTCGCTGGAGGTCGCGGGGCCGGTGCCCCCGGTACACGGCCACTACGACGCGCTCTTCCGCGCCTTCCGCAACCTGGTCCGCAACGCCGTGGAGTCGGCCACGGACCGGGCCGAGGCGCGCGAGGGGATGGAGGGCGGCGCCTGGGTCGGGGTCGTTATCGACACCGAGACGCCGTCCGAGGGGCCCGGGAACCCCCGGGTCGTCGTACGGATACAGGATAACGGCGGGGGTCTGCCGCCCGAGGGCGAGCGGATCTTCGAGCCGGACTTCACCACGAAGACGCGGGGCACGGGGCTGGGGCTGGCACTGGTCCGGCAGGCCGTGACCGCCGACGGCGGCACCGTGAGCGCCCGGAACCGGGCCGGCGGGGCGGAGCTCGTCGTGCGGCTGCCCGCGACCGAACCGCAGACAGAGGAGAGCTCGAGGGATGATACGACAGTCGCTTAGCCTGCTGGCCGTTACGCTGGCCCTGACGGCCTGCGCGCTCAACATGGGCCGGCCGCGGCCCATCGACCTCTCCGCCGTGGCGGTGCGGGTGGTGCCGGATCTGGAGCCCGATGCCCTGGCGGAAGCGCTCCTGTCAGCGGACCCGGATGTCGCGCTGGTCACCGGGGCGGTGGACTCCGCGTGGCTGGACACGGTGGCCGAGTTCACGGGCCTGACGGTGAGCGGCCCGGCGAACGTGGGCGACGGCGCCATGGCGTTCCTGGGCGGCGAGCCCGTGGGTGATACCACGATCGTGCTGACCTACGACGGCGGCGCCCTGACGCTCCACGACGCGCTGTACCGGGTGGCCGAGGAGCGGTTCCTCGACCTGTTGATCTTCCGGGTCGCCGATGCAGCCACCGTGCGGCCGGCGATCCGGGCACTGGTCCGGTACATGGCCACGGACGTGATGAACAGCGCCGCGGTGGTCATGGCCGTGGAGGTGCCCTCATCGGCGGCGGGCGACAGCGTGGCTCGCATGCTCAGCCCCGCGTACTACGACGCGGTGCGGTGCGAGCCCGGGGTCGCGGCGCCGGCGGTCCGGGCGGGGATCCGTCTCTTCTACGGTCCGGACGCGCGCGTGTACTGCCGGTCGGCGACCACGGAGACCCGGTCGGTGGGCGACTGGATCGGCGCCGACCTCGTGCTCGGTCGACGTTGAGGCCCTGACGGATGCCCGCCGTACTGGTCGTCGACGACGAGTCCAACATCCGGCGGATGCTCCGGGGGCTGCTGGAGGACGAAGGCTACCGGGTGACGGAGGCGGAGGACGGCGGGGCGGGCGTGGAGCGGGCGGTGACGGAGGACCCGGATGTGGTGCTGATGGACCTGGCCATGCCCCGGACCGACGGGCTCATGGCGCTGGAGCGCCTGTCGGAGCGGGCGCCCGACCTGCCGGTGGTGATGATGAGCGGCCGGGCCACGCTCGGCGACGCCGTGGAAGCGACGCGGCTGGGCGCGTTCCACTTCCTCGAGAAGCCGCTCACGCCCGAGTCCGTGCTCGCCACGGTGAGCGGCGCCGTGGAGTTGAGGCGGGCCCGGGCCGGGGCCGAGCGGGTGGCCATCGACGACATCGTGGGGCCGAGCAGCGCCATGGCCGCGGTCCGGGAGCGGATCCGGCAGGCGGCACCCACCGACTCGCGGGTCCTGGTCACCGGGGAGAGCGGGACGGGCAAGGAGCTGGTGGCGGCGGCGATCCACCACGCGTCGCGCCGCCGCCGCGGGCCGTTCGTCCGGGTCAACAGCGCCGCGATCCCGCGGGAGCTCATCGAGTCGGAGATGTTCGGCCACGAGAAGGGCGCGTTCACGGGCGCGTCGGCGAGGCGGCGGGGCCGGCTCGAGCAGGCCGATGGCGGCACGCTCTTCCTGGACGAGGTGGCCGACCTGAGCGCGGATGCCCAGGCGAAGCTGCTCCGGGCGCTGGAGACGGGCGAGATCCAGCGGGTCGGCGGGACCCGGCCGATCCCGGTGGACGTTCGGGTCCTCGCCGCGACGAACCGGGACCTCGAGGAGCAGATCGCAGAAGGCGGGTTCCGGGACGACCTCTACTACCGGCTGAACGTGATCCCGATCCGGATCCCGCCGCTCCGGGACCGGCTCGAGGACCTGCCCGCGCTGGTGGACCACCTGGACGGGCGGCTCCGGTCGAAGCAGGGGCTCGACCCGCCGTCCCTCGACGAGGCGGGCATGGCAGCGCTGCGACGCTACTCGTGGCCGGGCAACGTTCGGGAGCTGGCCAATATCTGCGAACGGCTGGCGATCCTGCACCCCGGCGAGACGGTCGACGCGGGCGCGGTGGAGGCACTGCTCCCGCCTGCCGACCGGGACCAGGCTCCGCTGACCGAGCGGCTGGACGACTACGAACGGTGGCAGATCGAGAGTGCCCTGTCCGCCGCGGCGGGCAACGTGGCCGAGGCCGCGCGGTCGCTGCAGACGGATCGCGCGAACCTCTATCGACGCATGAAGAGACTGGGGATCGAACGGTGAATCCATTGACCAGGACACTCGTGGCGTGGCTCATGGTGCTGGCTGCACCACTGGCCGCGCAGGAGTCGCGGACGCTGACCCGCGCCGCCGCGGACCGGGCGGCGGACTTCTACAACCGGTCGGGCACGTCCCGGGTCAGCGGGCCGATCCGGGTCGCCGATGGCGCGGCCGTGGAGGGCGACCTCGCGGTGCTGGGTGGCCCCGTGGAGGTGGCCGGGGCCGTGCAGGGCGATGTCCTGGTCATCAACGGCGACCTCCGGTTGATGCCCGGCGGTCGGATCGCCGGGGCCGCAACCATCATCGGGGGTCGCGTCACGGGGCCCATCGACGGGGTGGCCGGCGGGGCCACGGTCTATCGCCAGGCGCTCCGGTTCCGGCAGGAGAACGGCCGGATCGTGGCGCTGGACCCTGCCGAGCGGGCGCTGGTCGACCAGCCCACGTGGTTCGGTCGGGGCGGGTTCAACGTGACGGTGGACGGGTCGTACAACCGGGTCGAGGGGCTGCCGATCTCGCTGGGCCCCCGGTTCGAGTTGGGGAGCGCGAACCCCACCATCATCGACGCCCGGATCATCTACCGGACGGGGAACGGGTTCCAGATCCACCCGGACGAGCTGGGCCACGACGTCCGTGTGGAGCAGTATCTGGGCGGGCACCGGTCGCTGCTGGTGGGCGTCGGCTGGCACCGCGTCACGGACCCCATCGAGCGTCGTGGGGTGACGGACCTGGAGAACTCGCTGTCGACCTTCGTGCTCCACCGCGATCTCCGGGACCACTACGTCCGGAGCGGGTGGCGGGCGTACCTGTCCTACCAGGGCCGGACCCGCCCGGTCGAGGCGGGACTCGAGTACCGTGATGAGCACCACACCTCCGTGGCGAGTCGGACCCCGTGGTCGCTGCTGAACAACGACGAGCCGTGGCGGGCTCAGCCGCTCGCGGCCGACGGCGACCTCCGACTGGTCAGGGGGTGGATCGGGTGGGACACCCGGAACGACCGGGAAGACCCGTCGGCCGGCTGGCTGCTGCGGGCCGAGGTCGAGCAGGGGGTGGAAGGAACGCTGGTCACCCGGGTGCCGAACCCGGGCCCCGGGCCGGCCTTCACCACGGTACCGGTGAACGCTGAGTACACCACGATCCGGCTGGAGGCGCGCCGGTACCTCCGGCTGGGACCCCGGACGCGCGTGGCGCTGAGGGCGCTGGCCACGGGGTCGCCGGATGATGGCGCGCTCCCGGCTCAGCGCCAGCACGTGCTGGGAGGCGAGGGCTCGCTGCCAGGGTACCGACAGCTGCAGCTCGACTGCGGCGCCCGGTCGCTGCCGTTGATCGACGGGCTGGTCCCCTACTACGGCTGCGACCGTGCGGTCCTCTTCCAGGCCGAGTACCGCTTCGCGTTCCTCGGCTCGAGCAGCATCAGCCTGGGGCGTCGACTGGACCTGGATTTCGAGGTGGCGACGACGCCGGAGCTGATCGTGTTCGCCGACGCCGGCCGGGCGTGGATCGAGCCCGAGTCGCTGGGCACGCGGCTGAGCGTAGGCCCGAGCGACCTTCGTTACGACGTCGGGGTGGGGCTTCGTCTCGGTCGGATCGGGCTCTATCTGGCCGTACCGCTCTCCGATGGAGGCGAAGGGGTCAACTTCTTCCTCCGGCTCGGGCCCCGGATCTGATGATCCGGGCCGCCTTCCTCGCGCTGGCGGCTCTCGCAGGAACAGCCGCCGACGCCGTCGCCCAGGACCCCCTGGGCGTACGGGTGGAGGCGGGTGCACCCGTGGTCCTCGCGACCGACGTCCTGGACGATCGGGCCCTGGCCGAGGCGGTCCGGTCCGGGCTGCCCCTGCGGATGCGGTTCCGGGCGGAGCTGTGGCGGGACACGTGGTTCGACGACCTCGTGGCCCAGACCAGCTGGACGGCGGTCCTGGTCTACGAGCCGCTGGAGCGGCGGTTCCTGGCCGTGACACCCGGCAGCGACTCGGTGGCCCGGTTCGACGAGTACGACCGGGCCCGCGCCGCGCTGGAACAGCCGTACAGCCCGCCGATGCGGTCTACGGAGCCCGGACGGTACTATTACCTGGTCTATCTGGAGATCGAGACGCTCTCCCTGTCCGACCTGGACGAGCTCGAGCGGTGGCTCCGGGGCGAGCTCGGGCCCGCAGTCCGGGGCGGGGAGTCTATCACCGGCGCCATCGGGACCGGCCTGAAGCGGCTGCTGGTCCGGGTCCTGGGGCTGCCCGCCCGGCGCTACGAGGCCCGAAGCGAGCCGTTCCGCGTGAGGTGAGGAGCGGGGAACCGGTCGGGCAGGACCCGGTCGCCGACTCCCCGATGGGCCGGACGAGACGCACCCGCGGCTCCTGGCCACAGCGCCACGGTTCGCGTATCCTCACCCCATCATGTCCTACTTCCGATACTCCCCGCGGCCGAACCGTGCCGACGCGATCGACTGGCGCCCTTGGTCGGCCGCGGCGTTCGAGGCCGCACAGACGGCGGAGACCCCGATCCTCCTGGTCGTGACCACGTGCTGGTGCCAGGCGTGCCAGGAGCTGGACGAGGAGGCGCTGTCGGATGACGGGGTGATCGAGCTGGTCAACGACGCGCTCGTCCCGATCCGGGTCGATGGCGATCGGCTGCCCCACGTGCAGGAGCGGTACATCGCCGAAGGGTGGCCCACGGTGGCGCTGCTCGCACCGACCGGCGAAGTGTTCTGGTCCGCGGCCGGCGTGGAGCCGCGGGAGCTCCGGCGCGTGACGAAGAGCGTACTGGAGGCGTGGTCGGATCGCCGGTCGGTGCTCGAGGACGAGATCGAGAAGCGTCGGAAGGCCATCGACGCGGCCCGCTCCCGCCGCTCGGCCACGGGGCTCGTGCGGAGGGAGGCCGCGGACGACGTCCTCACGGGCGCCCAGGACCAGTTCGATACGCGGAACGGTGGGTTCGGGCAGGGCCCCAAGTTCGTCCACTCGGAGGCGATCGAGCTGCTCATGACGCAGGGCGAGGCGCTGCCCAACCCCGACTGGGTCACCATGGCCGTCCGGACACTGGACGGGATGCTCGCCGGCGAGCTGCAGGACGAGGTCGACGGCGGCTGGTTCCATTACGCCGTGAACGCCGACTGGACGGATCCCCGGACGGAGAAGCTGCTGCCGATCAACGCCCGGGTGCTCTCCGCGTTCGCCTTCGGCGCCTCGCGCCGGGACCGTGACGACTGGCTGGAGGCGGCGGAGCGGACGGTGGCCTGGGTGGACGAAACTCTGGGTCAGGACGGGCTGTGGGTGGGCAGCCAGCTGGCGGACCCGGAATATTACGGCGCGGCGGACCGATCCGAGCGGGACCCACCGCCCACCGACGACACCGTCTACACCGACTACGCAGCCATGTGGATCACTGCGCTGGCGCGGGCGGGCCTTTGGCTCGATCGCGACGACTGGGTGGAACGCGCGTCGCAGGCGCTGGACACACTGTTGGACGCGATGGCCGAGGGCGAGACGCTGGTCCACTTCCGGCCGAGCGGGGACGATTCCCCCGATGACTACCCGCCCGCCGGGCTCCTGGGCGACCTGCTGCACACCGCCCGGGCCGCGATGGCGGTGGCCGAAGCCACGGACCGGGCGGACGCGCTGGAGCACGCGAGCCGGCTGGTGAGCATCATGAAGGACACGCTCTGGGACGAGGCCGGCGGGTTCCAGGACCACGCGCCGGGGCGGGACCCGATCGGTCCGCTCCGTTACCCCGACCGGCCGTTCGAGGAGAACGCGCTGGCCGCCCGGCTGCACATACGGCTGGCCCGGGCCACGGGCGACCGGTCGTACCGGGCCGTCGCCGAGCGGCTGCTGGCGTTCCTCGCCCCGTACGCGGGGCGATACGCAGTGGAAGGCGCCACCTTCGCCATGGCCGTCGAGGAGTTCTTCGAGCGGGAACGGTGAGGACCGATGACAGGATCGCCGACGCCCCTCCGCAGGGAGCTCCTGGCCCTCTTCCAGGGAGACGCTGAGCCTCTCGACGACACCGCGTTCGACGATGTGGCGCGGCGGGTTTTCGCGCACAACTTCCACGCCGTGCCGGCGTACCGATCGTACTGCGCCGCGCGCGGGCGGACACCGGAGACCGTCGACCACTGGACCGTGATCCCGGCGGTGCCTACGGCCGGGTTCGAGGCGCTGCCGCTCCGCGACGAGGAGGCCGCCATCGAGCGGGTCTTCCGGACCAGCGGGACCACGCGCGGCCCGGAGCGGAGGGGCGAGCACCACGTCGCCGACCTGGAGCTGTACCGGGCGTCGCTGCGCTCGACCTTCGGGGCCTTCCTGCTGCCCGATCGGGCACGCCTGCGGATGGTGTCGCTGATGCCCTCGGCCGAGACGCTCCGGGACTCGTCATTGGCGTTCATGATCTCGGACGTGATGGACCACTTCGGCGCGCCCGGCTCGGGCTCGTTCGCCGACACCGACGGACTCGACCATGACGGGCTGGCCTCGGCGGTCGACCGGGCCGTGGACGAGGACGCGCCGATCCTTCTGCTCGGCACATCGTCCGCGTTCATCCACTGGCTGGATCACCTGGAGGGGTCGGGCGTACGGTACGCCCTGCCCGAGGGGTCCCGGCTCATGGACACCGGCGGGTACAAGGGTCGGGGTCGGCAGCTCACGCCGGCGGAGCTTCGCGCCGCGTACGGCGACCGGCTCGGCCTGCCGGCGAGAGTGTGTGTCAACGAGTACGGCATGACGGAGCTCCTGTCCCAGTACTACGACGCGACCCTCCGGGATGGCGCTCCGCAGAAGCGGGCGGCAGGCTGGCTCCGGAGCGTGGCCGTGGACCCGGAGTCGCTGCAGGCGCTTCCAGCCGGCGCGACGGGACTGCTCCGTCACGTGGACCTGGCCAACCTGTTCAGCGTGGCCGCCGTCCAGACCGAGGACCTGGGTCGCGTCGACGCCGAGGGG
Organism: Longimicrobiales bacterium; assembly: GCA_033722595.1. Taxonomy (GTDB): domain Bacteria; phylum Gemmatimonadota; class Gemmatimonadetes; order Longimicrobiales; family RSA9; genus JAWVYT01. Next base: position 8,765 of record JAWVYT010000011.1, on the reverse strand, counting down.
CTGACCCTCGACGGCCGGGCACCGGGTGCGCGGCCCCGCGGGTGCTCGATCGCCATGGACCTCCTGCTCGAGAGCGCGCCATGAGCCTCGCGTTCGATGCATGGCACCTTCCCGGCGTGGACATCCGGGCGCTGGCCACACTGGCGCTCGGCGACCTGACGGTCCGGTACCCCGAGCCGACGCCGGAGCTGATCGCCAGCACGATCGCCCAGCTCGGGGACGCTGGAGAGAGGCTGCGCGAGCACACGGTGACGGAGCTGGTTGAGGTCATCGATGCCGCCGCCGGTCGGCTGCTCGACCCCGAGGACGCCATCCGCGGCGAGGCGATCGAGGGGCTCTCGGCCGCGGGCTACTCCCGGTCGATGGCTGCGCGCGTGGTCGACGGGATGGCCCGCGACTGGCGAGCGGATCGGCTGCGGCGGCTCCTCGACGCCGAGCTCGGCGACCCCGCGGTCCTCGACGAGCTCCGACCCGCAGGAGACGGCCGCCGGACCCGGGCGTACGGCCCCCGGCTCGCGTACCACGTGTTCTCCGGGAACGTGCCCGGGGTGGCCGTGACGTCGCTGGTCCGGGCGCTCCTGGTCAAGGCCCCGTCTCTCGGGAAGCTGGCCGCCGATGGACCGGTCCTACCCGTCCTCTTCGCCCGGGCCGTGAGCGCCGTGGCCCCCACCGTGGGACGCGCCCTCGCCGTGACCTACTGGCCCGGCGGCCTGACGGAGCCGGAACAGCAGGCGGTCCGGGCGGCGGATACCGTCATCGTGTACGGCGGCGAGGAGGTGGTGGCGTCGTACCGGGACCGCGTGCGCGAGGACACGCGGCTCGTGGTCCATGGCCCGCGCTTCTCCGTCGGACTGGTCTCGCGCAGCGCGCTGGATCGGGACCTCGACGGGACGGCGAGGAGCGTGGCCCGAGCCGTGGCCATGTTCGACCAGCAGGGGTGCGTGTCACCCCACGCCGTCTGGGTCGAGACCGGCGGCGAGACCGGGCCGGAGGACCTCGCCGATGCCGTGGCGCGGGCGCTGCAGGCCGTCGAGGACGAGCTGCCGCGAGGACGGCTGAGCCCTGCCGAGGCATCGGCTATCCAGCAGGAGCGGACCGCCGCCGAGCTGAAAGGACACCAGCCCGGCGGGCCCTCGGTGCGCGTGCTGACGGGAGATGGGACGCGATGGACGGTGATCTACGACAGTGACCCCGCGTTCGTACCCTCGTGCCTGAACCGACTCGTTCGGATCCACCCCGTCGACGGGCTGGACGAGGCGGTGGACCGTCTCGCCCCGGTCGGCCGGTACCTCCAGTCGGTGGCCGTGGCGGCACCCGACCCGACCCGCCGCAGACTCGCCGATCGACTCGCCCGGGTCGGGGTGACCCGCATCACGACCTTCGACCGACTGCCATGGCCGCCACCGGATTGGCACCATGACGGCCAGGAGCCGCTCCGGGAGCTCCTGCGCTGGGTCGATCTGGAAAGCTGAACGGAGACACGCTGAAAAGATCCGGCCCCGACCGCGCTGCGGCGGCCGGGGCCGTTCACGGGCGGGTCCTCGCCGACGCGTCAGTCGTCGGAGTCCACGGGCTGCTCCTTCGCCCGCCACATCACCATCTGACGCGTGCCGTTCGGACTCTCCTCCACCCGCACCGTCAGGAGGTCGCCGTCATCGATCCCCAGGTCGTCCCGGATCTCCTGAGGAATGGTGACCCGACCCCCGACACCGACCGTCAGGTCCCCGTAGTAAAGCGTCCTGTAGAGCGCCATTCCAGATCCTCCACCATCGAACAAACAATGAGCGGGCGCCAGAGCCGCCCGCATGATAAGCCACCCAAAATATAGGTGTCCCCCTCCGATTGGCAAATGCAACCTGCACCCCGCGCGGCCCGTAGGGTCCCTGTAGCGGCCCGGGGAACTCTGCCAATATGGCGTACGTTGCGCTCCCGGGAGGTGGCGCGTCATGGAACCAGGGGCCGGCGCAAAGTGTTCATGGCGGAGGTACGGGGCTTGCACCGAGCGCCCCATGGACGCGGGGCCGCGGATGCGGCTCCGTTTGCACGATGAGACGAGACCGGGGTGAAGTCATGATAGATCGACGGGAAGAACGGATCCGGCACGAGTACAGCCGATTACGCACGGCGGTGGTCGCTGGGCTCGCGCTGCTGGCCCTGGCGGGCACGGTGTACGCGGGCACGCCTCGGGCGGTGAGCGGGGCGGGCGGGGCGGTGCAGGCCACCGGGCCGCTCACGGAGCTGGAGTCCCGGGTGGAGCGTGTGAACCGGGGCTGGGCCGAGCTGTCCGAGTATTACGAGGATCAGGTGGAGCCGATCGAGCGGGTGCTGCTCCGGTACCACGACGACGAGCAGCTCGTGGGGCGGATCTCCACGGCCGTCGTCCGGGAGGCCCGGGCCGCGGGGCTGCCCCCGCGCCTGCTGTTGGGCGTCCTCCTGGTGGAGAACCCGTGGCTGGATCCCACCGCCCGGAGCTTCGTGGGCGCCGTGGGTCTGATGCAGATCATGCCCGTCCATCAGGGCGGGTGGTCGTGCGGGTCGGACCTGGAGCAGATCGACACGAACATCTGCCTGGGCGCCCGGGTCTTCGCCCACTACCTGCAGTACACCGGCGGCGATGTGGAGAAAGCGTTGCTCCGCTACAACGGTTGTGTGACGGGGTCCAACACCCCGAACTGTCATCTGTACCCGTCACGCGTGCTGGCGCGTTCGGGCAGCGCGTCGCTCCTGGCGTGGGCCGGGGGTCAGGGCGCGTCGGCGGGCTCGCCCTGATCGGTTTCGCCCCCGGTCCCGGGGTCCTGCTCGGGAGGGGCGTCGGCGTCCGCTCGGTCCTGGTCGACGGCGGATCGCAGGAGCGCCACGAGCTGGTGCGTCTTGAACTCCCGGGCCCTGGCCAGGACCTCCTGGGGCGTGTCCTCGATGAAGATGGTCGTGGTCCGGACGGGGTCGACGTCGCCGGCGTCAGCGGCGGAGAAGGCGATCCTGCCCCTGGCGGGCTGACCCGGGCTCTGCGCGTCCACGAGCTCGAGGTACGCGTCCCAGAATCGGCCGTCATAGCTGACGGTGGCGAGGTGATGGGAATTGGTCGGGTCGCGTCGCATGCCGAATAGTACGGCTAGAGTGGGCGGAATCGCTACCCGCAATGTCGGGGCGCGCCTTGCAGAACCAGCGGGGCGGGATACGTTCATCTACCGATGATCTTCAAGAATACGCGGGGTCCGGAATCGCAGTCGAACCTCGAGAAGCGGTTGCAGTCGCTGGAGCAGCAGGCGGAGATCGCCCTCCCCGGGTTTGACGCCCAGTTCTTCAACCAGGCGGGGGACCTGTGCGTGGAGGTCGGCGAGAGCCAGCGAGCGCTCAACTACTACGGCCGGGCCATCGACGCGTACCTTCGGGCCGGTCGTTACAACGCCGCCGGTGCGGTCTGTCGGAAGCTGATCCGCATTTCACCTGGCGCCGTTCGTACCCGCTGTACGCTCGCATGGCTGTCCATCGGGAAGGGACTGCTGGGTGACGCCGAGCGGGAGGTGAACGAGTACGTGGCGGCCGCGGTCGCCGCCGGCCAGGAGGACCTGGCCCGCAAGCAGGTCCGGATGATGGCGGAGGCCACGCGGAACGAGGAGCTTCGGGCGCTGCTGGCGGAGCACCTCCGGGATCTCGACGCGCCGGAGGTCGCGGAGCGGATCCTGGCCGAGGACCCCGGCGAGGACCCGGATCGAGAGGAGGCCGAGGCCCTCTGGTCGCGGGTCCTGCGGGCGGCGCTCATGGGGCCGGAGGACCTGCGCGGCGAGGATTGACTCCGGGCTCGCCCCGGCACGGAAACCCGTCCCGTCCGGGCTCCGGGGTGGGGTTGCGTGCCGCTCAGGCCGGTGTCAATATTGCCGCCTCCTGGCCGGGTGGGGAAAAGTCCGGCTTGCCTTGTAGTCGGGCCCACTACGTGGCCCCTCACGTGAAGCGTTGATGGGACGAGGGACCCTCATACTCCTTGGGATCATCGTGCTGGCGGCGGCCGGGGCGGTGGTCGTGGGCGCGATGTCGGGTGACGGTCCTCCACCCCAGCCGATCCCGTTCCCTCATGACATCCACGCCGGCACGAACCAGACGCCGTGCCTGTACTGCCACTCGTCGGCGGACGAGTCCGTGGATGCGGGGCTGCCGTCGGTGGACGTCTGCGTGGGCTGCCACATGCCGGGCGGCGTGCCGATGATCGCGGCGGACAGCGCGGGGGTCCGTACGCTGATCAGCTATTGGAACGAAGGCCGGACGATCCCGTGGGTCCGGATCCACGACCTTCCGGATCACGCCCACTTCCCCCACATGGTCCACGTGAACGCCGAGGACCTGGAGTGTCAGGAGTGTCACGGCCAGGTGGAAGCCATGGCGGAGATCCAGCTGCAGCAGGACCTGCGTATGGGCTGGTGCCTCGAGTGCCACGAGGACCGGGCCGTCCGTACGGACTGCACCGTCTGCCACTACTGACGCAGAGCTGATGTCGAAGAACGGTACCGAGAGCGGGATGGAGCGCCGGGACTTCCTGAAGGTCCTGGGCGTGGCGGGCGCGGGCGCTGCGGCGACGGGGTGCGCGACGGAGCCGGACAAGCTGATCCCCTACCTGGTCCAGCCGGAGCAGGTGGTGCCGGGCATCGCGACGTTCTACCGCACCACCTGCCGGGAATGTCCGGCCGGCTGTGGTATGACGATACGCACGCGTGAGGGTCGGGCGGTGAAGGCGGAGGGCACCGAGGACTCGTCGATCTCCCACGGCCGGCTGTGCGCCCGGGGCCAGGCCTCGCTGCACGGGCTCTACGACCCGGACCGGGTGCCCCAGGCGCTGGTCCGCGAGGGCGAGCGCTGGTCGCGGGTGGGGTGGACCCGGGGCGAGCAGTCGCTGACGGAAGCGCTGGCGGCCGGGGACAGCGCCGTCTTCCTGACGGGGGCCGAGACGGGGACCATGGACCGGTTCCTGGACGAGTGGTGCGCCGCCATGGGGGTGCGGCGCGTCAGGTTCGAGAGCTTCGGCCATGCGGCGCTCCGGGAGGCGAATCGACGGCTCTACGGTCGGGCGGCGCTCCCCATCCACGACTTCGCCAACGCCGAGGTCGTGGTCTCCTTCGGCGCAGACTTCATGGAGACCTGGCTGTCGCCGGTGGATTACGCCCACGGCTTCGTGGAGGGGCACGCCTACGCCAACGGTCGGAGGGGCCGGTTCATCGCGGTCTCGCCGCACCAGTCGCTGACGGACCTGAACGCCGACGTCTGGATCGCGCCCCGGCCGGGCACGGAGCACCTGGTGGCGCTGGCGATGGCGCGCCTGGTGGCCGACGAGCGAGGTGCGGGTGGCCCTGCCGTGGCCGCGCTGGCCGAGGCGGACCCCGCGGCCCTGGCCGACGCCGCTGGCGTGGGCCTCGACCGGATCGAGGAGGCTGCCCACGACTTCGCGAGCCGCCCCTCGCTGGCGGTGGGCCCCGGCGTCGGCACGTCCAACGCGGCCGCCACCGCGCTGGCCACGGCCGTGGCCGTTCTCAACGAGGTGGCCGGGAACATGGGCCGGACGGTCCGGCTGGGCGCGGAGGACGACGGCGGGGCGACGCATCGGGAGATGGCGCAGCTGATCGAAGAGATGGCCGCCGGGGAGGTGTCGGCGCTGCTGGTCCGGGGTCCGAACCCGCTGTACGAGCTGCCGGACCGGGATCAGGTCGCCGCCGCGCTGGACGCCGTCCCGTTCCTGGCCTCGTTCTCGCCCTTCCTGGACGAGACGTCCGCACGCGCGCACCTGCTGCTGCCCGACCACCACTTCCTGGAGTCGTGGGGCGACCACGTGCCGCGCCCGGGCGTGCACTCGCTGGTGCAGCCGGTGATGACGCCGGTGTTCGAGACGAAGCAGACCGGCGACGTCCTCCTCTCCGTCGCTCGCCGGGCCGGAGTGACGCTCCCGTCCTCGGTCAGTACGTACTACGACTATCTGCGGGAGAGGTGGCGGGAGCTGCAGCGGGTGACGGGCGACACCCGCGGCTTCGATGCCTGGTGGACGGAGGTGCTGCAGCAGGGCACGCTCATCACGGACGCCTACGGCGAGGTCGGGACCCCGACCCCCCGCGCGGTGGATGCCCTCGCCGCGGAGCCGGCTGCGCTGGACGGGGACGGTGAGCTGAGCCTCGTCGTGTACCCGTCCTACCGGTTCTACGACGGCCGGCTGGCGAACCGGCCGTGGCTCCAGGAGCTCCCGGACCCCGTGTCCAAGCACACCTGGGGCACGGTCCTGGAGGTGCACCCGTCGACGGCGGAGGAGTACGGGCTGGACAACGGCCACATCGTGGAGCTGACCACGCCGCACGGCGCCGTGGAGCTGCCGGTCTGGCACCACCCGGGCGTGCGGCCCGATACGGTGGCGATCCAGCTCGGCCAGGGCCACGAGAACATGGGGCGGTACGCCAAGGGCCGGGGCGTGAACCCCATGGCGCTGCTGGCCGGGCGGTACGACGATGCCGGCGGACTGGCCTGGGTCCAGACGCGGGCGGAAATCGTGCCGACGGGTCGCTGGGAGCGGCAGCCGTTCTCGTCGGATCAGTACGACGTCAGCGGCCGCCACGTCTACGAGACGGTCTCGCTGGCGGAGGCCGTCGAGGCCGACGAGACCCGCGGTCCCGTAGTCGCCCGGGAGGACGGTGCGCTGATGGGGGAGGACGTGGGCGGCGTCGCCGAGCCCCACGGCCAGTCGATCCATCCGAACGAGTCCGGTCGGCCGTCGCTGCAGGAGTCCGGCGGGTTCGCGCCGGTCATGGTCGACGGGTCGCCCCAGGCGTACCCGCCTCCGGGCACCCACTACGGCGAGTACAGCGAGGCGCAGCCCCGGTGGGCACTGGCCGTGGACATGGAGCGTTGCATCGGGTGCAGCGCGTGCCAGACGGCGTGCCAGGCGGAGAACAACATCGGTATGGTCGGCCCCGAGCTGGTGGCCCAGGGCCGCCTGATCCAGTGGATCCGGATCGAGCGGTACTTCGAGGAGGAGGACGCGGACGCGGTCCACGAGATGAACGGCGGAGCCGGGCATCGGAAGACGGCGTTCCTGCCGATGATGTGCCAGCAGTGCGGCAACGCGCCGTGCGAGCCGGTCTGTCCGGTGTACGCGAGCTACCACACCCCGGATGGGTTGAACGCCCAGGTCTACAACCGGTGCGTGGGGACCCGATACTGCGCCAACAACTGCCCGTACAAGGTCCGCTACTTCAACTACTTCTCCTACGAGTGGCCGGAGCCGCTGAACTGGCAGCTGAACCCCGAGGTCACGGTCCGTGAGAAGGGCATCATGGAGAAGTGCACGTTCTGCGTGCAGCGGATCCGGGGCGCGGAGCACGAGGCCCGGGTCGAGGGTCGGCCGCTGCAGGACGGGGAGATCGTGCCGGCGTGCGCGCAGACGTGCCCCGGCAACGCCATCGTGTTCGGCAACATCGAAGACCCGGGCTCGAGAGTCGCACGCGTGGTCGAATCGAACCGCGGCTTCCGGGTGTTCGAGGAGCTGAACACCCAGTCCGCGGTGGTCTACCTGAAGAAGGTGACCGAGGGCGGGGAGGGGGCGGCGCACTGATGAGTCCCCAAATCCGCTCCGAGACCCATCCGGGCGTAGAGAATTACGCCGACGTCAACCGGGACGTCCTGAAGCTGCTGAGCAAGCCGGGGAAAGTCTACTGGCTGTTGCTGGCGCTGGCGGTGGCGGGTGTCGGTCTTCTGGCCTTCAGCTTCTTCGTCCAGCTCTACCTCGGGATCGGGATGACCGGGCTGATGAACCCGATCTCCTGGGGCGTCTACATCACGACCTTCGTGTTCTGGGTCGGCATCGCGCACTCGGGCACGCTGATCTCCGCGATCCTGTTCCTGTTCCGGGCGAGGTGGCGCCAGTCCATCTACCGGGCGGCGGAGGCCATGACGGTGTTCGCGGTCATGACCGCGGGACTGTTCCCCATCATCCACCTGGGCCGGCCGTTCATCTTCTACTGGCTGATCCCGTACCCGAACCAGCGGCTGCTCTGGCCGAACTTCCGGAGCCCGCTGGTCTGGGACGTGTTCGCCATCAGCACGTACCTGATCGTGTCGGCCACGTTCTTCGTGATCGGGATGATCCCCGACATCGCGGCCGCCCGGGACTCGACCACGGTGCCGTGGCGGAAGAAGCTGTACACCGTGCTGAGCTTCGGCTGGAAGGGCAGCGGGCGGCAGTGGCGTCACTTCAACCGGGCGTACCTCTACCTGGCGGCGCTGGCTACGCCGCTGGTGCTGTCGGTGCACAGCGTGGTGTCCTGGGACTTCGCCATGAGCATCGTCCCGGGGTGGCACTCGACGATCTTCGCGCCCTACTTCGTGGCCGGCGCCATCTTCAGCGGGCTGGCCATGGTCATCACGCTGCTGGTGCCGATCCGGAAGGTCTTCGGGCTCGAGGACTACTTCACCAGCAAGCACTTCGACGCCATGTCGAAGCTGATCCTGCTGACGTCGCTGATCGTGGGGTACGCGTACCTGGCCGAGGTCTTCTTGGTCTGGTACAGCCAGGAGCCGCCCCACATGGAGGGGCAGTACGTGATCGCGGGGCTCAGCGGGAACTACTGGTGGGCCACGGCCATCATGCTGATCTGCAACATGGTGATCCCCCAGCTGCTGTGGTCGAAGAAGGTGCGGACCAGCATCCCGGCGCTGTTCGTGATCACGATCTTCATCAACATCGGGATGTGGTTCGAGCGGTTCGTGATCATCGTGACGAGCCTGAGCCACGAGTT
>JAWVYT010000010.1:0-21013 GCA_033722595.1 Longimicrobiales bacterium | reverse complement strand
TGTGGTCGTGCTGGAGCGGCCCGCCCGGCAGCTCCTGCTGCCATTCCTGGTCGGTCGTGAGGTCGCCGCTGAGCGTCTCCCACGTCATCCCGCCGTCGGTGGTCCGATGCACGTAGTTCGATGCGTGGTAGACCACGTCCGTGTCGTGGGGGCTGATCTCGATGGGCGCGTTCCACTGGAACCGGTACTTCAGGTCCCTGGGCGCCACGCCGTCCTGCATCTGGGGGTAGAGGATCACGTTCCGGCTGCGGCCGGTCCGGTGGTCGTACCGGTCGATCCGGCCGATGTAGTTGCCGCTGTAGACCGTGTTCGGGTCCTCGGGGTGCACGGCGATGTGGCCGCTCTCCGCACCGGCCACGCTGTACCACTCGGACTCCGGGGTCAGCGCTCCGACCGACGCGCTCGGCACGCTAATGGTGGAGTTGTCCTGCTGGGCGCCGTAGACCCGGTACGGCCACTGCTCGTCTACCTCGACCCGGTACATCTCGGCCGTCGGCTGGTTGTTCATGGTGGACCAGCTGTCGCCCCCGTTCAGCGTGACCTGGGCGCCGCCGTCGTTGGCGACCACCATGGTGCTCGGGTCCACCGGGCTGATCCACAGGTCGTGGACATCGCCGTGGGGCACCCGGACCCGATGGAACGTCTCGCCGGCGTCGATGGAGCGGTACAGCCCGGCGTTCTCGACCCAGACGGTGTTCGGGTCGGTGGGGTCGGCCGTGATGTGGGAGTAGTACCAGGCCCGGGTCCGAAGCTCCCGGTCCTCGCTGGTCCTTGCCCACGTATCGCCGCCATCATCGCTGCGGAACACACCGCCGCCGGGCTCGGCGGTCACGAGCGCCCACACCCGATCCGGTCGCGACGCGGACACGCTCAGCCCGATCCGCCCGATGGGCTGGTCCTGGGGCAGCCCGTCCGTGAGCTTCTCCCAGCGGTCCCCGCCGTCGCGACTCCGGTAGATCCCGCCCTCCATGGCCCCATCGATGAGCGTCCACGGCTTGCGCTCCACGCGCCACATCGCCGCGTACAGGTTGCGCGGGTTGACGGGGTCGATCGCCAGGTCGACGGCGCCCGTGCTGTCGCTCACGAAGAGGACCCGCTCCCAGCTCTCACCACCGTCCCGGCTCCGGTACACGCCCCGCTCCGGGTTCGGGCCGAAGGGGTGCCCGAGCGCCGCGACGAATACGACCTCGGGGTCACGGGGGTCGGTGACCACCTTCCCGATGAGGCCGGCTTCCGGCAGCCCGATGAACGTCCAGCTCTTCCCACCATCCCGGCTCCGGTACACGCCCCGTCCGGTCGAGATGTTGCCCCGGATGCACGCCGAGCCCGTCCCGACGTACACCACGCTCGGGTCGGCGTCGGCGACCTCCACCGCCCCGATGCTGGCCACAGCGAAGGAGTCATCGCTTATGTTGGTCCAGGTCTCGCCGGCGTCCCCGGTCTTCCAGACGCCGCCACCGGTGGACCCCATGAAAAACGTGGCCGGCGACTCCGGGATGCCGTCCACGGCGGTGACGCGACCCCCGCGATAGGGACCGATCATCCGGTACTCGAGCCGGTCGAAGAGCGCCGGGTCGTGCGTGGGCTCCTGCGCCGCTGCGGGCCCCACGGGGCACGGGACGAGCAGGGTGAGCAGGAGGACGAGGCGGCCGGCGTACGGCCGGGGATCGCGCCGAGTGTTCATGAGGGTCGGTCCGGTTGCAGTGTCAGCGCGGGCAGGCCAGGGCTTCGGCAGGCAGGGTATCCGCCCTCCATTGGGCTACCCGGGCCGAGGGCCCTTTTCGGACCCGACGTGGCCAGGCCAGCCCTGGATGGGGTCGGCAGTACCCCGAGCAAGCTGCCCCTCCTGGGCTCGAACCAGGACTCTCCTGATCCAAAGTCAGGCGTGTTGCCAGTTACACCAAGGGGCAAAGGTCCAGCCAACGCTACGGGGACGGCGGCTGGCAGTCAACTGAACGAGCCGCACGTGGAGCCTTGCCCACCGCTGTGCTGCTTTGGGTGGGAGCCCGCGTCCGGTTAGATTGGGGTGTCTTTTGAGAACCACCTCTCTGGCCGGGAGTCGGATGAAGGACCTGCTTCAGCGCTTGCTGGCGGAGTCGTCGATCCTCGAGCTCGTCGATGTCGGCTCCGACCTGAACATCAGGGCCGCCAACCCGGCGTTCGCCCGGCATGTGGACGTCGCGGTGGATGAGCTGCCGGGCGCGTCTGTTGCCGGGTTCATGGGAGCGATCCGGGCTCGTCGACGACTTCCCGGGCTTCCTCTACCTCCAGCTCCTGCGGCCCCAGTCGGGCGAGGCGACCCATACGTTCCTGACGGCCTGGGAGAGCCGGGAAGCGTTCCGCCGGTACATGAAGAGCGATGAGCACGCCATCTCCCACGGCCGGGAGCCCGGCGAGATCATGGGTCGGACGGACGTCCGCCATGAGGCCTACGAGGTGTTGATGGACTCCCGCTCCGAACCCGAGTGGCAGCCGGCGGAGTTACCCGTAGAGAGCCACTCCCGATCGGCTCGCTAGCCGGGCGACACGGCCCGTGGCGGTGCCGTGTCGCCCCCGCGACTACGGCGCATCAACGCGTCCGCGTCCGGCTGAGCACCACGCGGAGCGTGCCGTCCCACTCCGTCAGCGACGCGGCCGCCCGACCCGCGTCGGCCGCCTCCTCGAATACGCCGAACACGGTGGCCCCGCTCCCCGCCAGAAGCGCCGGCCGGGCGCCGTGCTCCCGGAGCCGGTCCCGTACCTCGGCCAGCCGCGGGTGCCGCGCGAAGACCGGGCCCTCGAAGTCGTTCACGGCCCGGTCGGCGATGGCGGCCCAGCTCAGATCGTGATCGTGCGCAGGACGCGCGGGCAACGACGGCGGCTTCACCGCGGCCGCGGCCCGATCCTCGTCGAGCCAGCGGAACGCCTCGGCCGTCGGGATGGCGAGCTCGGGCATCACCAGCACGACCGACCGCGGCGGGAGCGGCGCCAGCGAGGCCAATCGCTCCCCGCGACCGGTCCCGTGGGCGAGCGGCGCGGCGCGTGCGAAGAACGGCACGTCGCTGCCCAGCTCCGCGGCCATCGCCATCAGCTCGGCGGCCGGCACGGCATCGGGGTGCAGCCGGCTCATGGCCCGGAGCACGGAGGCGGCATCGCTGGACCCGCCACCCAGCCCGCCGCCCGGCGGGATGCGCTTCGCCAGCCGGATCCGGGGCCAGCCGCCGAGCCCGGCCCGCTCTATGAACGCGCCGGCCGCCAGCACAGCCAGGTTCGCCGCCGCGGGGCCCAGCTCCGGCAGCGCCGTGAGCGGTGCAGCGAACTCTACGTCCAGGTCGGGTTCGGGCTCCGTCGCCGGCCGGACCACGATGGTGTCCGCCAGCTGGAGCGCGCAGAAGAGCGTGTCGACGGGATGGTATCCCGACGGCTCCGCCGCCCCGACCCGCAGCCACAGGTTCACCTTCGCCGGCGCCGCGACCGTGATCCTCATCGGTCCACCTGCCCACCCGTCTCCTCCGCTCCCCGCCTCCGGCCGTCCGCGGCCCGGGCCTCCACCGCGGTCTCCACCGCGTCCTCGCTGCGACCCACGTCCCGCCAGGAGAACCCCAGGCGCCAGACATAGTACAGCCCGATCACAGTGACAGGGACGAACCCCGCGAGATGGTACCCGATGGCAAACGCGACTGCCGGGCCGGCCGCCGTGCCCCAGATCTCCACCAGCCCGACCCGGGCCGCGGCCTCGAACACCCCGAAGAACCCCGGCGCCGAGGGGAGCGCCACCGCCAGCGAGATCACGCTCTGGAGGAACACGGCCGCCACGAACGGCAGCTCGATCCCGAACGCGAGCATCCCGACCCACACCGACAGGCTGGCCACCAGCCAGATCACCAGCGACCACGCGAACGCTCGCAGCACGAGCCGCCACTCGCGCACGGCGGCCACGCCCTCGAGGAACGCCTCCAGCGCGTCCACGACAGGACGCCGAACGGCCCCCGGAAGCATCCGCGCCACCGAACCCTCGAACCATCGAACCGAGCGCTCGGGCCGGCTCACCATCAGCAGGAGCACGGCGAACACGCCTGCGAACGCCACGCCGGCCCAGCGGGCCACGCTGGTGAAGTCGCGGCCGGAGACGTCCGGGAAGGTGGGCCAGGCCAGCGCGCCGAGCAGGAAGAGCACGATCACGATCCCGTCGAACATCCGCTCCACCACCAGGGACCCGAAGGAAGCGGAGACCCGGACGGGCTCCAGGCGGCTCAGTGCCCACGCCCGGGCGAACTCGCCGACGCGGGCCGGGAGCAGGTTGTTCGCCATGAAGCCGATGCAGGTCGCCGCGAACCGTGGCCGGAACCGGGGGTCGTCGTACGCGGGCTCCAGCAGCGGCTTCCACCGGATCGCCCGGAGCGGGAACGGCAGGGTCGCCAGCGCGCCGGCCAGCGCCAGCAGCGCCAGGTCCGCCCTCCGTACCCGATCCCAGACCTCGGCCAGGTGCACATCCCGGAACGCGAACCAGAGCAGCCCGACGCTGATCAGGACGCCCAGCACGGCCTTCCAGTCGAAGAACGCCCGGCGTGACGGCGAGGCGCCGTCCGAGCTCACCTCGTGCCCAGGCGGATCAGGTCGAACAGCTCGGCGACCACGGCGCTCGGGGCCTCCTCACCGGCGGCCTCCTCCACCGCCTCCCGCAGTGTCAGCGCTCGCTCCAGCGCCGCCGCGCCCTGATACTCCAGCGTCTCGATGGGCACGACCTCCACGGCCGTCTGCTCCCCGCTCGCCGGGTCTTCTCTGGGCTCCCGCTCCTCCGGGTCGGGCTGGACCCGCCCTTCGCGGACTCCCTCGACCTCCTCCTCCAGCGACCTCAACGCGGTCCGGACCCGGCCCTCGGTCTCCTCATCCCACGACGCATCGCCCCGGGCCACGCCCTTCAGCAGCTCCTCCAGCTCCGTGGCGTCCCCGGCCAGTCCGCCATACCGGGCCACCTGGGCGCTGCCCCGCAGCTGACGGGCGGACCGGTACAGGACGATCGGGTCGGGCTCGTCGTTGGACAGCTCGTCCCGGAGCGCTCGCATGCACTCCTCGGCCTCCTCCACGAAGAACTCCTGGATCCGGCTCATGCGTCCCTCCGCGCATTCATCAAGATCGTCTTCATCGCCCGAACTGCCGCCTCGATCCCCTGGAAGACCGACCGGCTCACGACGCTGTGTCCGATGTTCAGCTCCTCGATCTCCGCGATCGATGCCACCGGCGCCACGTTCTCGTACGTCAGGCCGTGGCCGGCGTGCACATCGAGCCCCAGCGACCGGCCGAGTGCCGCCGCCCGCTGGAGCCGATCCAGCTCCACCGGCGCACCGCGTCCCACCCGCCACGCGTTCGCGTACTCCCCGGTATGCAGCTCGACCGCGTCGGTGCCCGTGTCGCGGGCCTGATGGAGCGCATCCGGGTCCGGGTCAATGAACAGCGCCGTCCGGACCCCCGCCTCCCGGATCGCCTCCACCGCCGCCGTGACCCGGTCCGTCACGCCGCCCCCGAGGTCCAGCCCCCCCTCCGTGGTGATCTCCTCCCGATTCTCGGGGACCAGCGTCACCGCCATGGGCGCGAGCTCCACGGCCAGCGACACCATCGCGTCGGTAGCCGCGATCTCGAGGTTCACGCCCGTTCGCACCGTCTCCATCAGCAGCCGGACGTCCCGGTCCTGGATGTGACGCCGATCCTCCCGGAGGTGCACGGTGACGCCGTCGGCGCCCCCCTGCTCCACCAGCACGGCGGCGCGCACGGGGTCGGGCTCGTCGGTGCGCCGGGCCTGCCGGATCGTGGCCACGTGGTCGATGTTGATGTGCAGTCGCATCAGTCCCGGAGGAGCGATTCGAGCGCCGCGGCGCGGTCGGGGTCGAGCCCCGCCGCCCGGGCGAGCTGGACGGTCTCCAGCCCGAGGGCCGAATATAGGCGCCGCTCCCGGGGCGACAAGCGGGACAGGTGCAGCCGCACCGTGTCGACGTCACCGCGGGCGACCGGGCCCGTAAGGGCGGAGCCGAGCCCGAGCTGCTCCAGGTTGTCCATGGTACCGCGCATCAGCGGCAGCGCCGCGGCCACCGCCTCCCCCTCTCCCACTCCGGCCTCCGCCAGCGTACGGGCCACCGCAGCGGCCGCGGCGAGGACGTAGTTCGACGCGAACACCGCCGCGGCGTGGTAGAGGGGACGCAGCGCGGGCGGGATCACCAGCGGCTGACCGTCCAGCGCCGAGACGAGTCGCCGGGCCGCGATCAGGGCCCCGGGCTCGCCGGCCACGGCGTAGGCGCAGCCGCGCAGCCGCTCCGCCCCCGACCACGGGTCCGCGACGGTCTGCAGCGGATGCAGCGACCCCACGGTGTACCCGGCCGTGTGGAGCGGCGTCAGGACATCGGTCGACAGCGCGCCCGAGAGGTGCAGCGCCACGCACGGCGTCGGTGCCCCGGCCTGCCGGGCCACCTGGTTG
This sequence comes from Longimicrobiales bacterium, assembly GCA_033722595.1. GTDB lineage: Bacteria > Gemmatimonadota > Gemmatimonadetes > Longimicrobiales > RSA9 > JAWVYT01. Next base: position 14,565 of record JAWVYT010000010.1, on the reverse strand, counting down.
GCCACGTCGTGGAGCGCGTCATCCGGGACCGCGAGGATCAGGATCGAGGTCGCCTCGGGGATCGGGCCGTAGCCCATCCGGTACGAGACCGCCTCCGACTCCAGCAGCGGGTGGGGCGGCGCTTCGGGCGACCGGCCGAAGTACGTGATGGCCTCGACCGCGCCCGCCTCCATCAACGCATTGCCCAATGCCAGGCCCATACGGCCCGGGCCGATGACGCCGAGGGTGTCGCTCACGCCGCCCCGTTGACCTCGATCCCCGCTCGCTGCTTGAGGCGTCCGAGGGTAGGCTGAGGGAGGCGGGCCCGGATATCGATGGTCGTGCCCCGTTCCTCCTGGCTGATCACTTCGCCCTCCCGGTAGACCGTGGCGAGGCTCTCGCCGTCGGACGCCGGGATCAGCACGTGGACCTCGGGCCGCTGGCTCCGGATCTGAGCCTCGAGGAACTCCACCAGCGGCTCGAGCCCCTTCTTCTCCACCGTGGACGTGAAGACCGCGGGCTCCGGGTACAGGCTCTCCACCCGGTGTCGGAGGGCGTTCTCCTCGTCGTGGGTGATCAGGTCCATCTTGTTGACCACCAGCGCCTCCGGGACGCCGCCGAGGTCCAGCTCCGCCAGCACCTCCTCCACCACCGCCTTCTGCTCCTGCCACCTCCGGTGCGACCCGTCGATCACGTGGAGCAGGACGTCGGCCTCGGACGCCTCCTCCAGCGTGGCACGGAACGACGCCACGAGGTGGTGCGGCAGCTTCCGGATGAATCCGACGGTGTCGGTGACCAGCACGTTCGTGCCCATGGGCAGCTCCACGCGCCGGGTCGCCGGGTCGAGGGTCGCGAAGAGGCGGTCCTCGACGAAGAGGTCGGATCCCGACATGGCCCGGAGCAGACTCGACTTGCCGGCGTTGGTGTAGCCCACCAGCGCCGCCTGGAACTCGCCGGACCGCCGCTTCCGCTGCGTCGCCCGCCGCTGCGCCACCGTCTTCAGCTTGTCGCGCAGGTCGCTGATCCGGCGGCCGATGATCCGGCGGTCCGTCTCCAGCTGGGTCTCACCGGGTCCCCGGAGCCCGATCCCGCCCCGGATCCGGGACAGGTGCGTCCACATCCGCTTCAGCCGGGGCAGCAGGTACTCGAGCTGCGCGAGCTCGACCTGGAGCTGGGCCTCGTTGGTCCGGGCGCGGGTCGCGAAGATATCCAGGATAAGCTCCGTACGGTCCATGACCCGGATGTCGAGCAGGTCCTCCAGATTCTTCCCCTGGGCCGGCGTGAGCTCGTCGTCGAAGATCACGACCGTGGCCTCCCGCTCCCGGGCCACGCTCTTGAGCTGACGGGCCTTTCCCTCCCCGATGAAGTACCGGGGGTGCGGCGCGTCCAGCCGCTGGATCAGCACGGCCACCACGGTGGCGCCGGCGGTGTCGGCCAGCCGACCCAGCTCCTCCAGGTGCTCGTCCGCCTCCTCCGGCGATACGTCGCCCGTCGGGGCGCCCACCAGCACCGCCCGCTCCTCCGGCTCTTCCAGCGAGATGATCTCTCGTATGTCCGCCTCCTCTGACGCGCTGCAGTTCGTGACCCGCTACTGTACGCCGCTGGGTGTCACCGTCCCCGTGTGGCGGTACCGGACGTCCCGGATCACGGGCTCCTCAACCGCCACGATCCCGTCGACCCGGTACTCGAACGAGCCGCGGTCCAGCAGGCTCCGGAGCGCACCGCCCAGAGCGCCATAGCTGAACTCCACGGGTACCACCACCGTGGCCGTGTCACCCGACGCCACGCGAAGCCGTTGGTCGACCCGACCCTCGGCGAAGTCGAGCCACTCGTCGCCGCCCGGCTCCTGGAAATCCAGATCGTAGGTCAGCCCGTCCGCGCGGAGCGCGAACCGGTTCGGGTTGTAGACGGCCAGCTCCACATCGATGACACCGCCCCGGATCCCGAGCGACGCGAGTCGTGCGCCGGTCAGCCATACCTCGGGCTGGTCGACCCGGGGTACGCACCCGGCAAGGACCGCCACGAGGGCGGTCAGGAGCATGGTCCGCATGGATGATCTCATTCTCCTCCTCCTACACCGTCGGCCTTCGACGGGTTCTTCGCCCGATCCCGCTCCTCGGCCTCGCGACGACGCTCCGCCCACCATTCCAGGCGCTCGTTGATCCGCTTCTCGTACCCGTACCGACTCGGCTCGTAGAACCGCGTCCCCTCCAGCGACTCGGGCAGGTAGTCCTGCGCCGTGATGTGGTGCTCCGAATCGAACGCGTACGAATACCCCCGCCCGTAGCCCAGCTCCTCCATGAGCTCCGTCGGAGCGTTCCGTATGTGGAGGGGCACCGGCTCGGCCGGCGTGTCCCGGGCCGCGGCCCGGGCCGCGCCGAACGCCGCGTAGAGCCGGTTCGACTTCGGCGCCGTGGCCAGGTACACCGCGGCCTCCGCCAGCGCCAGGTCGCCCTCGGGCGAGCCCAGCATGTGGAACGCGTCCCGGGCCGCCACCGCCACCCGGAGCGCGTTCGGGTCCGACAGCCCGATGTCCTCCACCGCCATCCGGATCAACCGACGGGCGATGTACAGCGGGGCCTCGCCGCCCTCCAGCATACGGGCCAGCCAGTACAGCGCGCCATCGGGGTCGCTGCCGCGGACGGCCTTGTGCAGCGCGGAGATCAGGTTGAAGTGCTCCTCGCCGGACTTGTCGTAGTGGGCGAACCGCTTCTGGAGCGCCTCCTCCGCCCGCTCCCGGTCCACCCGGCCGTCCTCGCCGGCCAGCGTGGCCGCCGTCTCGAGCGCGTTCAGCGCCCGCCGGGCGTCGCCGTCGGCCAGTCGGGCCATGAGCGTCAGCGCCTCGTCCGTCACCTCCAGCGTCCGACCGCTCAGCCCCCGCTCCTCATCCACCAGCGCCCGACGGAGGATCGTCTCCAGGTGCTCCTCCGAGAGCGGTTCAAGCACGAACACCCGGGCCCGGCTCAACAGCGCGCCGATGACCTCGAACGACGGGTTCTCCGTGGTCGCGCCGATGAGCGTGACGGTCCCGGCCTCCACGTGAGGGAGGAAGGCGTCCTGCTGGGCCTTGTTGAACCGATGGATCTCGTCGCAGAAGAGGATCGTCCGCCGCCCCGTGGCCCGAAGCCGGGTCTCCGCCTCCTTGATGATCTCCCGCACCCGGGGGATGCCCTCGGTCACCGCGCTGAACGGGACGTAAGCGGCGTCGGTCCGCTCCGCGATCACCCGTGCGATCGTCGTCTTCCCGGTGCCCGGCGGCCCCCACAGGATGAGGCTGCCGATCTCGTCCTTCTCGATGAGCTGCCGCAGGGCCCGACCCTCGCCCAGGATGTGCTCCTGGCCCACGAACTCCTCGAGCGTGCGCGGCCGCATGCGGGCGGCAAGGGGCGCGGTGGCGTCGTCCGGGCCGGAGGCCGGCCCGTGGGTCCCGCCGGGCTCGCGGGCCGGGAAGAGATCGAGGTCACTCACCGATCCACTCCGTCCGCACGATCCCGACCAGCGTCTCCTTCTGGTTCAGCCCCGGGTCCTCGATCACCCGGTCGACCAGCGACTCCAGGATCTCCCGGAACCGCGGGCCGGGCTCGAGCCCCAGCGCCATGAGCTCGCTGCCCCCGATGGCCAGGTCGCCCACATCGAGGGGCGGGTCCTCCCGCAGCACCCGACGGGCCGTAGCCCACCGCTCCAGCAGGTCGTCGGGCTGTCCTTCGCCGTCCCGCGCCCGCCAGAGGGCGAATCGGAGCCGGAACAGGTCGTTCACCAGGTCGGCGCCCACGTGCCGCAGCCACCGTCGGACCACCGGGTCCGGCGAGTCGGGCGGGAACAGGTCGGGCTGGTGGCGGACGAGCCGGCGGACCCACTCGATCTCGGCGTTGGAGCCCTTCAGGCGACGCATCACGTCCTCCGCCCTGCGACCGCCCAGCACCTCGTGGCCGGTGTACCTCCAGCCTCCTCGCAGGTCTTTCGTCCGGGCCGGCGGCATCCCGATGGCGTGGAGGAGCGTGGCCACCCGGAGCGTCGGCCGGGTGGGCGGGAGCGTGTCCACCGCCTGGAGGGTGACCGCCCAGAGCGCACCGGCCTCGTCCGGCGGCTCCAGGGTCACGGCCGCCAGCTCCGGGTACCACACGTCCAGCACGCCGGCCTCCCGGTAGAGGTCCAGCGACCGCGAAGCGGTGCGGACCTGGCCGACGACCTTGTAGAGCTCCTCGCGCACGCGCTCCGCCGAGAGCTCCTCCAGACGGGCGACCGCGCCAGTGAGCGCTTCCCACGTGGCCGGCTCGATCTCCAGGTCGAACTGGCCGGCGAACCGGAGCGCCCGGAACACCCGGAGGTAGTCCTCCGCGAACCGGTCCCCGGGCGTTCCCACCGTCCGCAGCCGGCCGGCCTCCAGGTCGCGGGCGCCGTCGTAGGGGTCCAGCAGCTCCCCGGTGAGGGGATGCCACGCCAGCGCGTTGATGGTGAAGTCGCGCCGGGACAGGTCCTCCTCGATCGAGTCGGAGTACTCCACGACGGCGTGGCGGCCGAACGTCTCCACGTCCCGACGGAACGTCGTGACCTCGTACATCTCGTCGCCCTGGAGCACACCCACGGTGCCGTGGTCGACGCCGATCGGCGCCGTGCGACGAAAGACCTCCATGACCTGATCCGGCGTCGCCCGCGTGGCCAGGTCCCAGTCCCCGGCCGACGCACCCGCCACCCGGTCCCGAACGGCGCCGCCCACGGCCCACGTCTCGTAGCCGGCGTCCTCCAGCATCCGGGCGATGGCGCGTACGGCGGCCGGGGGGTCGAGGTCCATGGTCACCCGCAGAGGACCGCACCCCCGTTGACGTTCATCACCTCGCCGGTGATGTGCCGGGCCAGCGACGAGCACAGGAACACGATGGGTCCGGCGATGTCCTCGGCCGAAGCCACCCGGCCCAGGGGGATCCCGGCCTCGATCGCCTCGCGGCCGCCCTCGTCGTACGGAACGGCGGCCATCTCGGTGTCGATCCATCCCGGGGCCACACAGTTCACGGTGATGTCCCGGGGCGCGAGCTCCACGGCCACGCCCTTCACGAGCGCGCTCACTGCCCCCTTCGTGGCCGCGTAGTCCCCGTGCCCGGCTTCACCCCGCTGGCCCGCGGTGGACCCGATGACCACGATCCGGCCGCCACCGGCCAGCACCCGCGCGGCGGCCCGCACGCAATAGAAGACGCCATCCAGGTTCACCCCCATCGTCCGACGCCATTGGGCCGTGCTCAGCTCGGCGATGGGGACATCCTCCGACGGCCAGATCCCGGCGTTGGCCACCACGATGTCCAGCCCATCGAACTCGGACTCCGCCGTCCGGAAGAGCTCCTCCACCGCCTCCGGCTCCGCCAGGTCACCGGCGTGGGCCCAGGCCCGGACCCCGGCGTCCCGGAGCTCCGCGACCACGGCGTCGGCGTCCGCATGCCGGGACCGGTACGAGATGCCCACATCGGCCCCCGCCCGCGCCAGCAGTCGGGCCGTGGCGGCGCCCACGCCCCGCGACCCGCCGGTGACCAGCGCCCGCCTACCCTTCAGATCGATCCGCATCGTACCGCTTCTCCACCAGCTCGCAGATGATGTGTCCAATGGCCAGGTGCAGCTCCTGCGCGTGCGCACCGGTTTCCGTCGGGAGCACGACGGCGTAGTCCACCCTGCCCGCGAGCTCCCCGCCCCCCTTCGCCAGCATGGCCACCGTCGTGACGCCCCGCTCGCGCGCCATCTCGGCCGCCCGGAGCAGGTTCGGCGAGCGGCCCGAGGTGCTGTGCAGGAAGAGCACGTCCCCGGGCTGGCCCAGCGCATCCACCTGGCGGGCGAACACGTGCTCGAAGCCGAAGTCGTTCGCGGCCGCCGTAAGGAGCGACGTGTCCGTGGTCAGCGCCAGCGCCGGCAGCGCCGGCCGATCGGCCTCGAACCGAACCACGTACTCGGTGGCCAGGTGCTGGGCGTCGGCCGCCGAGCCGCCATTGCCGCAGAACATGAGCTTCCGGCCGCCCAGCACCGCTTCCGCCGCCACCTCCGCAACCTCGGCGATCTCGCCGGCCATGTCCCGGGCCGCCCGGGCGGCCAGCTCCGACAGGGCGTTCAGCCGATCCATGGCGTGCTCGACGGCAGGGCTCCTCATGACGACTCGGGCAGGAGGTCAGAGAACCGGGCCAGGTCCAGCGCTGCGGTCAGGCGGTCCAGCTCGTCCAGTCCCGCCTCGGCCGCCGCCTCGCATGCGTACGTCAGAAGCGCGTCCGCCGCCAGCAGGTCGTGGGCCGTGGCCCGACGGGAGGGCTCCTCGATGACGGCCCCCAGCGCCATCAGCGCCGCGGCCGCGAACCGGTCGTGCGCTGGCGCGGACGGGTCGGTCTCGGCCACCCGCGCGGTCACCGCCGCGCGAACCGCCGGGGGCGCCGGCACGTCGCGGGCGTCCAGCCACCGCCCCGGGTCCGTCACTCGCCCTCGAGCATGGCCCGGACGATCTCCGGGGCCCGGGCCAGCGCCTCGTCGACGCGGCTGTGGTCGCCCACGCCGCCCTGGGCCATGTGCGGGCGGCCGCCACCCGATCCGCCCGTGACCTCCGCCACCTCCCGGACCACCCGGTCCGCACGCACGCCCTTCCCGATCAGGTCGTCGGTCACCACCGTGAACAGCGAGATCGAGCTGCCCGACCGGGCGGCCAGCACCACCACCCCGGTCCCCAGCCGGTCCCGCAGCTGGTCACCGAGCGTCCGGAGCTCGTCCTGATCGCCCACCTCGATCGCCGTGGCCACTACGCGGGCGCCATCGACCTGCGTGGCGGCATCCACGAGATCGCCCACCACGTCGGCCGCGCCCTCGCGCCGGGCTCGCTCCAGCTGCTTCTCCAGCTCCCGGTTCTCCTCCTGCAGCTGCCCGACCTTCCGGACCACCATGTCCGTCGGGACCCGGAGCAGGTCGGCCGCCTCCCGGAGCCGCGCCTCCTGGCTCCGAGCCAGGCGGTACGCCTCCCGGCCCGTCACCGCCTCGATGCGACGGACGCCGGCGCCCGTCCCCGTCTCGCTCACGATCCGGAACTGGCCGATCTCGCCCGTGTGACGGACGTGCGTGCCCCCGCACAGTTCCATGCTCACGCCCGGGACCCGGATCACACGGACCGTGTCGCCGTACTTCTCCCCGAAAAGGGCCATGGCCCCCTGGTCGATGGCCTCGTCGTAGCCCAGGTAGTCGACGCACACATCCTGGTCCTGGAGGATCGCCTCGTTCACCTCGCCCTCCACCCGCCGGATCTCCTCCTCCGTCATGGGCTCCGGGTGCGAGAAGTCGAACCGGAGCCGGTCCGGCGCGACCAGCGAGCCCCGCTGCAGCACGTGGTCGCCCAGCACGCCCCGGAGCGCCGCGTGGAGCAGGTGCGTTGCCGTGTGGTTCCGCTCCGTGTCGTGTCGGGCCTCCCGGGTCACCCGGGCCGTAACCGCGATCGGCGATGTGGCGTCGGGGAAGTCGCCCTCCACGTCGCCGATGACCGCCGAGCGACCGCCCACCCGGCGCACGTCGTCCACCGCCATGCGCCAGCCGTCCCCCTCGACCTCGCCCGTATCGCTGACCTGACCGCCGGCCTCCACGTAGAACGGGTTCTCCCGGAGCTGCAGCGCCGCCCGGCCGTTCTCACGCCGGAACGCCACCACATCCGTCTCCAGCGTTGTGGTCTCGTAGCCCACGAACTCCTGCTCCGGCGACACCTCCAGCTCCGTCCAGCCACGGGCGAGGGCATCGCCGTGCTCGATCTCGGCGGCCTCCCGGTCCTCGCGGGAGCGACGACGCTGCTCCTCCAGCGCCGCCTGGAACCCGTCCATGTCCACCGCGTAGCCGCGCTCCTCGGCCATGAGCTGCGTCAGGTCGATGGGGAACCCGTAGGTGTCGTACAGACGGAACGCGTTCCGGCCGGCGATGGTGCCGGAGTCCCCCTCGGGCGCCACCTCCTCGAACCGTCGCATCCCCTCGTCAATGGTGGAAAGGAACCGCTCCTCCTCGGTCCGCGTGGCCCGCAGCAGGTGCTCCCGGCGCTCTTCGAGCTCCGGGTATGCGGCGCCCATCTGGTTCACCACCTCGTCCACCACCTCCACCAACGTCGGCTCCCGCCGACCCAGCAGCCAGGCGTGCCGGATCGCGCGGCGCATGATCCGCCGTAGCACGTAGCCACGCTCCGTGTTGCTCGGGAACACGCCGTCCGCCAGCAGGAACGCCGTGGCCCGAGCATGGTCCGCCAGCACACGGAACGAAACCCCGTCCTCGCTGTCCCGGTCGTACCGCGTCCCTATCACGTCCGCCGCCCGCCGGATCAACGGCTGGAAGAGGTCGGTCTCGTAGTTGGAGTCCACGCCCTGGAGCACACTGGCGATCCGCTCGAGCCCTGCGCCCGTGTCGATGGACGGGCTGGGCAGCGGGTGCAGCTCGCCATCCGCGTCCCGGTTGAACTGCATGAAGACCAGGTTCCACAGCTCCAGGAACTCCCCGGCCTCGCCCTTGGCCTCGAACGCCTCGGCCGTGAGGTCCGTGCCCCGCTCGGCCTCCGGACGCATGTCGAAATGGATCTCCGAGCACGGCCCGCACGGGCCCGTGTCGCCCATCTGCCAGAAGTTGTCCTTGTCACCCAGCCGGTGGATCCGGGACTCCGGCAGCCCGGCGACCTCCTGCCACAGCGCGTACGCCTCGTCATCGGAGTGATGGACCGTGGCCCACAGCCGGTCCCTCGGCAGCTCGTAGACCTCCGTGAACAGCCGCCAGGCGAAGTCGATCGCCTCCCGCTTGAAGTAGTCGCCGAACGAGAAGTTGCCCAACATCTCGAAGAACGTGTGGTGCCTCGCCGTCCGACCGACCTCCTCCAGGTCGTTGTGCTTCCCGCTCACCCGCAGGCACTTCTGCGACGTGGTCGCCCGATCGATGCCCAGCTCCTCCTCGCCCAGGAACACGCCCTTGAACTGGACCATCCCGGCGTTCACGAACATGAGCGTCGGGTCGTTCCTCGGCACCAGCGGAGAGCTGTGCCGGATCTCGTGACCTTCGGCCTCGAAGAACTCGAGGAACACGCGCCGAATCTCTGCTGCCTTCATCTCGTCCCGTCGACTGGTTGTCCGCGCTGCGAGCCAAGCTCGCAATATAGAGCGTGGCTCGCCCGATGCGAAGCAGGGGCGTGAGCGTACCCCGAAGCCGCCTGGAGGATACACGTGGGGCACGGGTTAAAGTAAAGTTTCCTTTACATTATGGAGAAGACCCTTTACACTCTCTCCAGGGACTCGAGCCGGGAGGGGTGTCATGGCAGGCAGGCCGGGACAGACGGACGATCAGGAGCGGCTGCACGCCGAGGAGAGCGACTGGCCGTACGCGTCGCTGCTGATCTTCGGCTTCTTCGGTACGGGCACGCCCCAGGGGAAGCGCCTGGCGTGGCGGACCACCGCGCTGATGGCGGTGTTCGCGGTCAGCGCGGTCGGCCTCTCGGACGGGTTCCGGCGGCCTTTCCCTGACGTCCTCTGGCTGCTGGGCCTCCCGGGGTCGGCGGTGGGAGTCGGATGGGCGTACGGGACCTATCTGGGCTCGCTGGACGAGCTGAGCCGGGCGATCCAGCTCCGGGCGTTCGCCTTCGCGTACGGGGCGGCCATGGCACTCGTGGCCACGAGCGTGACCATCGTCCTGGCGGCCGGGCTGCGTGTGGCACCGATGTCGCTGCTGGCTCTGCCGGTGCTGGCGGAGGCGTGCCGCGGGCTGGCCCTCGTGTACCTGGCCCGGCAGTACCGATGAAGAACCGGATCCGTGTGTTCCGCGCGGAGCGGGGCTGGTCTCAGGCGGAGCTGGCGGATCGGCTGGGCGTCTCGCGGCAGACGGTCAACGCCATCGAGAACCAGCGATACGATCCCAGTCTACCGCTGGCGTTCGAGATCGAGCGGGTATTCGGGAGGCCGCTGCAGGAGATCTTCCAGTACGAGCCCCCGGCGGCCCGCCCGTGATCTGAAGCCGACGGGTCGGTCCGGCGTAGAGGTTTGAGAACGCAGTCCCATTCAACGGGAGAGCACGCTTCATGCACCGCACGTATCGGAGTGTCGTCGGCCTGGTGCTGACCACGCTTCTGGCGCTGGTCGGCTGCGCCGGCTCCGACGGCGCCGGCTGGGAGGGCACCGTCACGGACAGCGCCGGCATCGAGATCGTCACGAGCACGGGGGCCGGCCAGTGGAGCGCGGGCGAGGCCTGGACCGTGGAGCGGGACCTGGTCATCGGCACGGCGGAAGGCGAGCCCGAGTACCAGTTCGGGCAGATCGTCGGCATCGACGTCGGGCCCGAGGGCCGGGTCTACGTCTACGACCAGCAGGCCCGCGAGGCCCGGGTCTTCAGCCCGGAGGGCGCGTTCCTCCTCGCCCTGGGACAGGCCGGATCGGGTCCCGGCGAGTTCAGCCAGGCGGCGGGCCCGCTGTTCGTCACGCCCGGCGACACCGTGGTCATCCCGGACATCATGCTGCAGCGCATGACGTTCTACACGACCAGCGGGGAGCCGGCCGGAAGCCACGCGCTGCCCATGACCGGCGGGATCCCGGTGAAATGGATGGAGCTCCCGGGCGAGGATCTGGTCCAGCAGGCCATGGTGATGGCGTTCCCCGGCCAGCAGGAAGTGGAGCCGAAGAACCTGCTGCTCCGGCGCCGGCCCACCGGAGCGGTGATCGACACCATCCTCCAGATGCCGATCGGCGAGACGGTCAGCTTCTCGGGCGGCAGCCCCAGTGTCACCCTGTTCGAGGCCGAGCCCATGTGGACCGTCGGCCCCGAGGGGAACCTCTACACGGGGATCAACGCCGAGTACAGCATCCACGTCTACTCCCCTGAGGGTGCGCTCCTACGGATCGTCCGGATGCCCTTCGATCGGCGGCCCATCACGGACAGCGATCAGGCCGAGCTCCGCCGGATCATCCGTGGGCTCTGGCAGGACCAGGGGATGGCGCCCGAGGCGCTGGAGCCGATGTCCCAGGCCCTGGGCTTCGCGGACGCCTACCCCGCCTACGCCAATCTTCTCGGGGGTCCCGACGGCAGCCTCTGGGTCCAGCGGATCCAGACGCCCGACGAGATCCGCGAGGCCGGCGGCACCTTCGACATCCAGGACATGGGCAGCGCCACCTGGGAGGTCTTCGACGACGGGGGCAGGCTGCTGGGCACCCTGGAGATGCCGCCACGGTTCACGCCGCTGGCGTTCATCGACGGCGCGTTCTACGGCGTGCTCCGGGACGAGCTTGACGTCCAGTACGCCGCGCGCATGGTGGTCAGCCGACCATCCGCGCCCCGAGGGGAGTAGCGGTCACCCGGGATCGGCCGGGGCCGGCGGCGACGGCGACCCGCGGCCTGTCGAGCCCCGAAAAGGAGAGGCCCCGCCGATTCCACGATCGGCGGGGCCTCGTGCGATGCGACCGGGTCGGCTGCTACGCCTCGTCGTCCTCCGAATCGCTCTCGTCCTCATCGTTCTCCTCCGAGGCCGGCTTCCCGTTGCCGATCCCCAGCTCCGCCAGCACCTGCTCCTCGATCTCCTCGGCCACGTCCTCGTTCTCCGTCAGGAACTGCTTCGCGTTCTCCCGGCCCTGCCCGAGTCGCGTCTCGCCGTAGGAGTACCACGCCCCCGCCTTGTCGATGATGCCGAGCTCATCGCCCAGGTCCAGCAGCAGGCCCTCGTGGCTGATCCCCCGGTTGTACATGATGTCGAACTCGGCCTGACGGAACGGCGGCGCCATCTTGTTCTTCACCACCTTGACCCGGGTCCGGTTCCCCACCAGCTCCTGGCCGTCCTTGATCGCCCCGATCCGGCGGATGTCCATCCGGAGACTGCAGTAGAACTTCAGCGCCCGTCCGCCCGTCGTGGTCTCGGGGTTGCCGAACATGACCCCGATCTTCTCGCGGATCTGGTTCGTGAACACCACCGATGTCCGCGACCGGTTCACGGCACCCGTGATCTTCCGCATGGCCTGGCTCATGAGGCGCGCCTGGAGGCCGACGTGGCTGTCGCCCATCTCCCCCTCGATCTCCGCCCGCGGCACCAGCGCCGCCACCGAGTCGATCACCACCACGTCCACCGCACCGGACCGGATCAGCACCTCCGTGATCTCCAGTGCCTGCTCCCCCGTGTCCGGCTGGCTGACCAGCAGGTTGTCCACGTCTACGCCCAGCTTCCGGGCGTACTCGATGTCCAGCGCGTGCTCCGCGTCCACGAACGCCGCCACACCGCCCTCACGCTGGGCGTTGGCGATGATATGCAGACACAGCGTGGTCTTCCCGCTGGCCTCCGGGCCGTAGATCTCCGTCACTCGCCCGCGCGGGATCCCGCCGATCCCTATGGCGGCGTCCAGGTTGATGGCGCCCGTCGAGATCGCCGCCACCTCCATCTTGGCGTCGTCCTCGCCCATCCGCATGATCGAACCCTTCCCGTACGCACGCTCGATCTGCTGGATCGCTACGTTCAGCGCCTTCTCCTTCTCCTTCGTCAGCTCGGCCATCACTCACCTGTACGGTTGGGTTCTTCCTCGGTTCCCGGGTGCCGCGTCCCGCGGCGGGCGTCCCGTCCAAGATGCCCGATCGCGGCACCCCTGGGAAGGGTCGATCGGGACACCGTCATGCCGGAACCGGCCGTTCCGGCCCGCCCCGAACATAACCCGAAGACAGTCTAGCCCATGACGGCGGCCGATGCAAGGGCCGCGGCCGCGCGCTGGGTTCGTCAACGAAGGCGCGGCCCCGCCCGGAGAGGACGGGGCCGCGCCGGGTTCGCCGGGAGCGGAGGCGTCAGCCGCGGACGCGTCCGACCTGGCTCTGGTACGACTGGAACACGCCGGGTCGCACGGGCACGTAGAGGACCTCGAACGGCGACGAGGCGGTGACCTCGGCGAAGAGGTTCACGCCGTGCGTGTCGCCGACGATCTTCATTCCCCGGCAGTCGCGGCTCGCGGGCTGCCCGAACTTGCTGTACTGGCGGCGCTCGAAGGTGACGGCCTCATCCTCGACGAACCAGGTCTCGTCGTCGGCGTAGCTGCCGATGAAGCCGATGGCGGGGCCGAGGTCGGCCAGCGCGACGCGCTCCGGGCCGATGAGCGTATCGCCGGCCGGGGAGATCCGGATCTCGGCGTTCTCACCGTTGGCGAGGCATAGGGTAGTGAGACGCCCTTCCGGCAGGGGCGGCTCCACCTCGCGGGTGATCGTGATGGTGTCCAGTCGCACGATGGTGTCCGGTGGCGGCGGCTGGTCCGGCTCCATGCCGCCGCACGCGGTCAGCGTCATGGCGGCCAGCGGCACCAGGAAGGCGATTCTGCTCATCCGGCTCTCCTTTCGACGTGGATCACGAGGCTGCGACGATCTCCGCGAGCATTTCCATGGCGGTCCGCACCCCCGCGTCGTCCACGTCCAGGTGCGTCACCGCCCGCAGGCGGGTCGAAGAGAACATGCTGAGACGAACCCCGCGGTCGGCGAGGCCGGCTACAATGGTGGCCGCGTCGAGATCGTCCCGCAAGAGGCTTAACATGACTATGTTCGTCTCGGGCGCAACCGGCTCGACGCCGTCGATCTCGCCGGCGAGGTCGGCGAGGAGCCGTGCGCGGCGGTGGTCCTCGGCGATCCGCTCGAGATGGTGGTCGAGGGCGTAGAGCCCTGCGGCGGCCAGGATCCCGGACTGCCGCATGGACCCTCCCATCCTGCGGCGCACGCGCCAGGCGCGGTCGATGGCGTCCTCGGTCCCGGCCAGGAGCGAGCCCACGGGGCAGCCGAGGCCCTTGGACAGGGTGACCATGACGGTGTCCGCGAGGGCGCCGTAGTCGGCGAGCGTCACGCCGGCGGCCTGGACCGCGTGCCAGAGGCGGGCGCCGTCCATGTGGACCGGGAGCCCGTGCTCGTCGGCGACCGCGCGGATCCCCCGGAGCGTCTCCAGCGGGAGCACCTTCCCGCCGGCGGCGTTGTGGGTGTTCTCCACGCAGATGAGCGACGTGTCGGGCTGGTAGGGGTTGGCGACCGGGCGGATCGCGTTCGCCACGCGCTCCGGTGTAAGGATCCCGTCGTCGGTGTGGACGGGCCGGAGCTGCACCCCGGCCCAGGCCGCGGCGGCGGCCTCCTCCCAGTCGATGAGGTGGCACGAGGCCTCCACGACGGCCTCGGTCCCGGGCCGGCCGTGGACCACGATGGCGGTCTCGTTGGCCATGATGCCGCTGGGGAAGAAGAGCGCCCTCTCCTTCCCCAGCAGCGTGGCGATGCGGTCCTCGAGGCGAGCGACCGTGGGGTCGTCGCCCAGCTGGTCATCGCCGACCTCCGCGGCGGCGATGGCCTCGCGCATGCCCGGCGTCGGCCGGGTGACGGTGTCGCTGCGGAGGTCGACCTCTCGGCCGGGCACGCCTCAACCGCCGGCGTCGATGAACCGTTCGGCTACGGCGTCCCAGTCGATCACGTGCCACCACGCATTCACGTAGTCGCCCCGAGCGTTCTGGTAGTGCAGGTAGTACGCGTGCTCCCACACGTCCACGCCCAGGATCGGGCGATCGCCGTTCATGAGCGGACTGTCCTGGTTCGGCGTGCTGTAGACCTTCAGCTTCCCGCCGCTCATGGTGAGCCAGCCCC
>JAWVYT010000009.1:0-21587 GCA_033722595.1 Longimicrobiales bacterium | reverse complement strand
GACCTCGGCGATGTCGGCGGCCTCGCGGTCGGGCACCTTCTCGAATTGTGACATGGCGCTCAGTGGAGGGCGTCCAGGAGGGATCGGGCGGCCGTCAGGTCGGCCGTCTCGAAGCCTTCGGTGAACCAGTCGTAGACGGGCTGGAGCTCGGCCCGTGCGTCGTGGTCGCGGCCCTCGGCCTGGAACAGCCGGGCGAGGCTGGTGGCGGCGCGGAGCTCGAACGACCGGGCGTGCTGATCCCGCGCCTTCGCCAGCCCGGCGCGGATCGCCTCCTCGCCGGCGTCCCTCTCGCCGTCCAGGAGGAGCAGCTCGCCGTGGACGCGGTGGAGCTCGGCCACGAAGCCCTGCTCGAGGGTCCGCTCGGCGTGCGCGAAGCCCTCGGTCACGGCGGCCAGGCCGTCGTCGACGCGGCCGGCCTTGCGGTGTGCGTCGCCGAGCAGGGCGAGGAACGTGGGCCGGACCAGCCCGGACCGGAGCCGCTCGAGCGCGTCGAGTGCGTCGGAGAGGCGCGCGATCCCGTCGTCGACGCGGCCGGCGCCGGCCAGCGCCGCGCCCTGGAAGCACTTGCCCCACTCGCCCTCCTGGGCGAACTCGAACTCGGCGCACATGTCCACGATCTCGTCGCCCAGGGCGATCGCCTCCTGGAACTCGCCCCGGTAGAGGTGGATCCCCTGCTTGACGATGAGGGCGAAGACCAGCGTGGCCGGCTGCCGCTGCCCGCGACCCAGGTCCACCGTCTCCCGGCTCCGCTCGAGGGCCTGGTCCGGGTAGCCCAGGGACCAGAGCGGCCGGCTGGACATGGCCCGGGCGATCATGCCCGGGTCGATCCCGAACATGGCGTTGTAATGGGCGTGCTGGTCGGCGTCGTGGAGCTCGCGCGCGCTCTCGAGGAGCTTGTTCGACTCCACCAGCTCGCCCAGGAACTCGTTGGACACGCCCGCGACGTGGTGCACGGCCACCTGGAACTCCGGCCGGCCCGACGCCTCGGCCTGCTCCATGAGCAGCGCGATCTGCTGGGCCACCACCTCCAGGTCGCCCTTGATCATGTAGAAGAACGTCAGGTTCCACTGCACGGGGAACAGCTCCGGCGGGTCGTTGAGCCGGTGGCACAGCTCCCGGGCCCGGGCGAACGTCTCCTCCAGCTCCCGGGACGCCCAGCCGTGGACGGAGCGCTGGGCGTGACCCCGGACCATCTGGAGCCCGAGCTCCAGCTGGTGCCGCTCCGGGGTTTCGGGCAGGCCCTCGAGCCCCTGGAGTCCGCGCTCCGCCAGCGCCAGCGCCTCGGCGTAGCCGAAGAGGCTGACCGCCCGCTGGGCCGCGAGGAAGAAGTACCGGGCGCTCGTGGCGAACTCGCGGGCGGTCTCGTACAGCACCGCCAGCCGGGCGGCCAGCGCCGCGTCATCGCCCTGGTGCGACGCGAGCGAGTCGGCGATCCGACCGGCCATCTGGACCCGGCGCGTGGGCCGGAGCGATTCGAACAGTGCGTTCTGATAGAGCACGTGGACGAAGTGGTATCGGACCGTGAGGGTGCGGTCCGGGAACTCGTACTCGTCGATTTGCCGGACGAACACGTGGACCCGTTCCAGCGTTTCCAGCTGGTCCTCCACGTGCACGGGATCCAGCTCCAGCGCCTCGGCGAGCGTGGCGGAATCGAACTCGTGGCCCTGCACGCTGGCGGCCACCAGCAGCCGGCGCTGGTCGTCATCGATCTGATCGATCTTCCGGGCAATCATGCCCCGGACGGACTCGGGGAGGTCGCCGGTCTCGCTGTCGGCCGCGGGCGCCAGCCGCCACGTCCCGCCGGCCTCCTCCACGATCCCGCCCGAATCCCGCAGATAGCGCACGAGGTCCGCCATGAACAGCGGGCTCCCCTCCGTACGGCGGTGTACATCGGCGGCGAACGATTCGGGCAGGTCATGGCCGGGGAACTGGAGCTCCAGGTAGCGCTCCACGTCGGCGCGGGAGAGGAAGTCCAACTCCACTTCCTGATACACGCCCCGGGCCTGGAGGTCGCTTCGGATGGCCAGGAACGGGTGGTCGACCAGCGCCATGTCCGACGGCCGGTAGCACGTGAGGATCAGCACCCTCGCGTCGTCCACGTGGCCGGCCAGGTAGTTCAGGATGTCGACGGTCGAGACATCGGCCCAGTGGAGGTCGTCGATGACCAGCACGAGCGGCTTCAGCTTCGAGACCTGGTCGAGCAGCGCCCGCAGCTCCCGCTTCATCCGCTCCTGCGATGCCGCGGGCGCCGCTTCCCCGTCCTCTCCGGCCGCCCCGCCGGTCCCCGTGTCCTCCGCGGTCAGCTGGCCGTACCACGTGGGGGCCACCGAGCGCATCACCGCCTCGAACGACGGTCCCGTGGCCGGGCTCCGGAGCTCGTCCAGCGCTTCCAGCACCGGGAGGTACGCCTCGGACCCCGCCAGGCTCTCCGAGCAGCGGCCCTCGGCGATGGTCGGCCGGTCGGCCGACACCCGGAGCTCGGCCAGGAAGTCCTCCAGCAGGCTCGTCTTGCCGATCCCGGGCTCTCCGGTGATGGCCACGATCCCACCCGCGCCCGCACTGGCCCGGCCGTATGCCGCTGCGAGCCGGGCCCGCTCCTCCTCGCGCCCCACCGTGGGACGCCGGCCGATGCGGGGCGCGGCCCGTGGAGCCGGCTCGTCCCCCGCCAGCAGCGTCGTCAGCAGCGCTTCCACGTCCCGCGCCGTGGGCCGCCGGTCCGGCTCCTTCTCCAGCATGGCATCCACGGCGTCGGCGAGCGGTCGGGGCACGTCGGGCCGGGCTCGGTCCAGGGGCGGAGGACTCGCCGTCAGGACCGCCGCGATCACGTTGACCGGCGTCCGGCCCGTGAACGGCACGTCGCCCGCCACCAGCTCGTACAGCAGGACGCCGAGGCTCCAGACGTCGGTGGCTGAACCCACCTGATCGCCGCCCGCCTGCTCTGGCGACATGTATGCCGGCGTTCCCGTCAGCGACCCGACGTCCGTCTCGAACGTCGGGCTGTCGCCGCCATCGCCCGTTCGCTCCGTGAGCCGGGCCAGACCGAAGTCGAGGACTTTCACGTACCCGTCCTCGCGGAGCATGATGTTCTCGGGCTTGATGTCCCGGTGTACGATCCCGGCCTCGTGGGCCGCGGCCAGGGCGTGGGCCGTCTGCCGGCCGATCTCGCAGACCCGGTCGATCGGGAGCGGGGAGGCGGCCAGGTCGCGCAGTGTGCGGCCCTCGATCAGCTCCTGGACGATGTAGTGGTCGCCGTCCTCCGTGGCGTCGATCTGGTGGACCGTGACGATGTTGGGGTGGTTCAGCGCCGACGCCGCCCGGGCCTCCCGCAAGAAGCGCCGGGTGGCGATCTCGTCGCCCGCCAGCGAGTCCGTGTGCATGATCTTGATGGCCACGGACCGACCCAGCCGCGTGTCCGTGGCACGGAATACCTCGCCCATCCCGCCGCGCCCGAGTGGAGCGTCGATACGGTAATGGCCGAAGCGGTTCGGCGAGTGGGCCGCGGTGCTGGGCGGTCCGGGGGGGAGATCCGACATTGGCGTAGGATAGACCGCGGGCACCGACCGGTCAATGAAACCCTCACGCCATCCCCGGAAAGGGCGCTCACGACCGAGCGACCGCAACGGCCCAACGCCCGGGTCGAACGAGCTGCCGCCCCGTCTCCCGGCGCGTTTCCCTTGCACCCCGGGTCTCCACCGCACATCAATAGCCAGCCGCCCCGGCGCGGCGTTCCTCCCTTCATGAGGCCATGCCGATGGAGCGCGAGCACTCCCTCCCCACCACCGCCACCCGTCCCAAGCTCGGCCTGGCTCTGGCCGGCGGCGGGTTCCGGGCGTCGATCTTCCACCTCGGGGTGCTGCGGCGGCTGGCCGAGCTGGATCTCCTCCGGCGGGTCGAGGTGATCTCCACGGTCTCGGGCGGCTCCATCGTCGGCGCGCTGTACGTGCTGCTGCTGAAGCGGGACCTGGAGGCGGCCGAGGACGGCGATCTGACCCCGGCGCAGTACATCGCGCTCATCGACGATCTGGACCGGCTCTTGCTCCGGGGGATCGGGAAGAACCTGCGGACCCGGCTCGTCATGAACCCGCTGGGCGTGCTCCGGGTCATGCTCACCTCCCGGAGCCTGGGCCAACGGATGGCCCGGCTGTACGAGCGGTACATCTACGCCGAAGTGGTGTCCGCCATCGGCGGGGGTCGCACGCGGTCGGGCCGGCTGCCGCTCCGGGAGCTCCGGATCCGTCCCGGCGGCGCGTCGCTGGCCGAGGGGATCGAGGACTATAACCGGCGGGCGGTGGCAGAGGGCCGGTCGGTCTCCACCCGGATCGTGATCAACGCGACGTCGCTCAACTCCGGGGCCCGGTTCTGGTTCTCCAGCGAGGAGGTCGGCGACTGGTACCTGGGTCATTTCCGGCACGGGGAGATCGACGTGCTGGAGGAGCGGAAGCGGTGGCTGGAGGAGCCGCCCGGAGCCCTCGCCCGCCGGATGGCCGGCACGCCGGACGACGACGTCGCGACCCGTCGCGCGCTGGCCATGGCCCGATGGTGGGTCGGCGGGAAGGGCGACGAGGCGCCGCCGGGCGGCCACTTCGATGCGCTGTTCGAGCGCGACCCCTTCCCCGGCAAGCTGGTCGACGCCGCGCCCGGGCTGCTGCGCCAGGCCCGGATCCCGGCGTGGTACCTCGGCCACGGGTCCCGGCTGGACCCGCCGGCCACCGGAGGGCTGGAGCCCGAGGAGCACTGGATGGTGCTGTGGGACGCGGTGGGGCGCATCGACGGCGACGTGGCCGCGGCGCTGGAGGAAGACTGCCGCGCCGACGGCGAGCTCGCGGAGCAGCTCCTCCATTTCCTCCTGGAGCTGTACTGGCTCCAGAGCGCCGAGCGGGTATCGGTGAAGGTGGGTCGGTTCTGGCGGACGGTCTCCGTTGGCGACGCCGTGGGCGCCAGCGCCAACTTCCCGCCCGTCTTCCCCCCGTACCAGGTCCTGGGGCTCTACGACGACCTTCACGTCCGCCGCCTCGGGCTCACCGATGGCGGCGTGTTCGACAACGTGGGGCTGACGGCGCTGGAGGACGAGGGCTGCACCCAGATCATCGCCAGCGACACCGGTGGCCTCTTCAAGGACATGAGCCGTGTGCCCGACGGTCGACTGCCCATGATCGGCCGGCTGATCTCCATCTTCCAGTCGGTGCTGGGCAGCACGCAGCGGGAATCGCTCCGGGAGCGCCGGCGCGTGTCCCGGGCCCTCGAGCCGCTGGCGCCCGACCACCCGGAGCTGCGGGAGTTCCTGGTGGCCCGGGAGCTCACGGACCTGGCGTACTTCCACATCGACAGCGACCCCGTGGACCCCCGGGACGGCGCCGATGCCCTCCCGGCGCTCGCCGACTACCCGGCGCCGCCACCGGCGTACGACGCCCGGCGGCGCCACCTTCTGGCCAGCCTCCGAACGGACCTGGACGCGTTCAGTGAGCAGGAAGTGGCCGCGCTGGTGAACCACGGCTACACGACCGCGGACCGCTATATCCGCCGGTACTTCACGCCGAAGGGCCGCAGCGGATCGCTCTGGACCGGAGCGTGGGACGAGGCGCCGGTCGTGCCCAGGCCGATCCGCGTGGATGACGCCACGCTCGACCGCACCCTCGACGCCGGCGGCGCCCGGTTCTTCCGCGGCCTCCGCGTGGGCGCGCCGGTGACCTGGATGTTCACGCTCGTCGCGACCGCCGCCGTGGTGTGGTGGACCTGGTCCGTGCGGGTCTCCGTCGAGGGCGTCCTCGACGGCGTCGGCCAGGCCGCCGCCACGGCGCTCCACGCCATGGCGCCGTGGCTCGGCGCCGGGTGGACGGAGCAGCGCTTCTCCATCGGCGCGGCGCTCGCCGTGATCCTGCTCCTGATGGTCGTGATCCCGAAGCTCACCGGTGAGGTCCTCGCACGGTGGTGGACGGGCAGCCGCCGGAAGCGGGCCTGGGCCCGGCGTCTGGCCACCGCCGGCAAGTGGGGCCGGTCGCTGGCGGGCAACGTACTCTGGTTCTTCGGCGCGCTCCCGGTCGTGGTCTCGGTCGCCGCGTCGGTCCTGGCCTGGATCTCGAACACCTTCTACACCCAGCCCTGGCTGCGGGCGACCCGGAACCGGGAGCGCTGAGCCCCGCCCGGACAGGCGAAACCCGGACGGGCGACGCCCCCCGGACCAGCGCGGCGTCCGTGCCGCCACCGGCCCGTACTCCATGGAACCCGCGTCCCCGTCGATGTCGGAACGCTCCGGCCCCGGTTTGCCTGCCGCGCCCTCTGCCCTATACTTGCCGTGTTCGTACAGGCGTTTTCACGTTCGAGCCCCCTGTCCTGTCCATGTGGTATGTCCTGCTGGCCATCGTCGTGTTGGCGGCCGTGCTCCTGGTCGTCCGCCGTCAGCGCGTCGGCCAGGCGGCCGGCGTGCCCCGCGACGAGCTGGTCGAGCGCGTCCGCGCCGCCGTGCTCGAGGGCCCCGGAGCGACCCCGGCCGCTCTGCGGCACGAGATCGATGCCCGGGCCGCCGCGCCGGCGGCCGTCGGTGCGCCCGATGTGCCCTCCGAGCTGCGGGAGCTGGTGGACAAGGTCGCACTGCGGGCGTACGCGGTCACCGATGAGGACATCGCAGAGCTGCAGCGGGCCGGCTACACGGATGACGCAATCTTCGAGGTCATCGCCAGTGCCGCAGTGGGAGCGGGCACGGCCCGGCTCCGACAGGGTCTCGAGGCGCTGGAGCAGAGCCGTGGGGGACACCATGCGCCTTGACGCCGTCGAGCGGGGGCACCGCCTTCCGCAGAAGCTCCAGCTCGCCGTGATCCGGGTCCTCTCGGGTCGGCGGGTCCAGGACATCATCCGCACGCTGCTCTACCGGCCGGACTTCTTCGGCGGACCGTTCAGCGCGTGGACACAGGCCGCCATGCGGGGGCCATCCGCGTGGAGCGTGGGCGAGCGGGAGCTGTTCGCGGCGTTCGTGTCCCGGCTGAACCGCTGCCGGTTCTGAACGGGGGCTCACGGCGCGGTCGCGTCGAAGGCCCTCGACGACCCGGAGCTGGTCCGGCGCGTCCTCGATGACTGGCGGACCGCGCCCGTCGACGACCGGCTGCGGGCCATCCTCGGGTTCCTGGAGAAGCTGACGCTGGAGCCCGCCGGCGTCGAGCCCGCCGACATCGCCGCGCTCCGGGACGCCGGCCTCGACGACGCGGCCATCGAGGACGCCATCCACGTGTGCGCCGTCTTCAACACCATCGATCGTATCGCCGACACCCTCGCCTTCCACGTACCCGGCCCGGACGCCTTCGCCGACTCCGCCGAGGTGCTGCTCCAGCGCGGCTACGCCTGAACCGGGTCGGCGAGACCGGCCGCAACGACCCGTCGGACCCGGCAGCGGATGGCCCTCCCCGACGGCAGCGGGACGCCCCTGGCGAGGCCGGCCGTCAGGGCGCCGTCTCCGGCAGCAGCAGCCCCCAGTTGAAGTTGACGGTGAGGAACGACGAGCGCTCCCCTGCGATCGGGACACCGGCGGCCATGCTGACGCTGCTCCCGCCCAGGAGCGGCACGACGAGCGACGCACGGACCAGCGCGGAGTTGGTGCCCAGCCGATCCGCCACCGCATCGTCCGCGGTCCAGCCGCCCTCCAGCCCGATGGCCGCCGACACCTCCTGCATCTCGATGGCCCGGGCCAGCTCGAACCCCAGTGCGGCCTCGACGCCCAGCCCGCTGCCGGTGCCGTCGTCGAGAGAGGAGTGACGGGCGGCGAGGCGGGCCCGGATCCCCCAGGACCCGCGGTCGCCGTCGACGCCGAGCCGCCGGCCCCAGGCGAGGCCCGCGAACAGCGTCGTGGCGTCGGCGTTCGGGACGGCACCGAGCGTCGGGTCGCCGAAATCGATGCGGACATCGGCGCCGAAGTACTCCGCGTCGGCCCGGGCGCGTATCGTCTCCAGGGCGTCCCGTAGCTCGTCGGCTGCGCCCGGGTCGATGGCGAAGCTGAAGTCCCGGCCGCAGCCGGACCGGATGCGGTCCCGGTCGCCGGCCAGCAGCGCCTCGGCGCACAGTGCGACCGACGGCGCGGCGGCCAGGAGCGCCTCGATGCGAGTGGCGTCCGACGCCCGATCCGCCGCCCAGGCGCGGATCAGGGAGTCGGCGCCCTCCCAGACGGCGTCGCCCGCCGAGAGGCCGTGCACGTTGACCCGCAGCCGGATGCCCACGTAGTCCAGTGTCTCCGACGCGGCCGCGGCGCCATCCCCCTGGGTGACCGGGACGAAGACCGACAGGTCCATGAACCGGGAGAGCCTGGCGAGCTGGTCGGTCGCGTAGTCGGCGAAGAAGAGCATGGCCGGGTTGAGCCCCAGGGCGGCCAGCGCGCGGTCGCCGGCCTCCGATCCGACCACCGCCACGGAGCCGGTGGACAGGGCCGCGGGGCGGACACTGGGCACCGCGTCGGCCTGGGCCGGGGTGCCGCCCAACGCCGCGTGCTGCGGGTGCCGGGCCTGGAACGCCCGCTGCCCGAAGACCTCTGCGGGGTTGGACGCCCGACTCGCGAGAAACCGGTCGGCGGCATCGCGGACGGCCGGGGCGGAGAAGGCGAGGAACGCGGCCAGGGCGCGGCACGGGTCGCCGGCCTCGCCCTCGTCGCCGGAGAGCGATCGATAGGTCTCCAGGCACGCGTCCGGGTCCTGGGCCGCGGCCGGCCCCGCCAGCGTCAGGAGCCCCGCCGCCAGGACGACCGCACGCCCGACCCACCGCACGCCTCCTCCGGGATACCGTCCCATGTCAGTCCTGCACCGAGTAGCCCCAGCGGACGGAGCTCTGGATCGGCTCCCCGTCGCGAAGGGCGCCATCGACGCTGACCCGGAGCGTGCCGGAATCGGCGTCGGCGCCGATGGAGACCCAGACCTCGAGGATCCCGTCGGCGTCGGCGGATACCGAGACCGTGCCGGAGCCGCCGGGGGCGATCACCGCCCGGTCGACCCGGGGCTCCCCGCCGGCCAGCGGGCCGTAGCTGATGACCAGCAGGTCGGTGTCGGCGTTCGTGCTGTCGGACTCGAGCTCCGCCTCGATGGTGCCCGTGCCGATCACTCCCTTGAACCGCTGCTCGACCATGGCGTTCCTCTCCGACCTGGATGGTGGCGACCGCCGGGTCAGGGGGCTCGGGGATGCCCGGCGACGCGCAGGACAGGATGACGGTACGAAGATGCCCGGGCCGGGGGGTCCCCGCGCAAGGGTTTCGTCGGGCGTCCGGGAGCGCGCCCCGACGCCGGCGTCAGCGTGGGTCCTCGCCGCGGCCCGCGTCCGGACCCTGCTCCGGTGGCAGCGCCGGCCGCGTCGCTTCCAAGACGGCCACGACGTCGTCCAGCAGTCGATCCAGCGCTCGCCGGCGGCGGCGGACGACACCCGAATAGACGGCCCGTGAGCCCAGATAGGCGAGCCCGATGGCGCCCACAGGGAACGCGACCATCATGAGCGGAGACCCGATGGCGGCGCCCACACCCATCCCGACACCGAATCCGAGGCCACCCCCCAGGCCGCCGACGCCGCCGCCGAACAGACCGCCGACCAGGACGCCGTACCCCTCCTCGACGCGGACCCGGGTCTCGCCGTCGCGGCTGGAGACCATGACCTCCAGGTCCCGGGCCGCGTTCGGGACCTGCGCCTGCCAGGTGAGCGTGTGACCCACGATCCGCCTGGTGCCCGACGCACCTACGGCGTCCCGGATGACGGGGATGAGCGCCTCGAGATCGGCGACGTCCCGCTCCCCGGGAACGCTCCGGACCAGTGTCACCCGGGTGGGCGCGCCGGCGACCCGGGCCGCGACGGCGCTACCGGTATCGACGCGGACCTCCAGCTCGGCCGCAGCCCGGCGAACCGCTTCGACATCGATCCCCGCTTCCCGGGCGGCCGACTCGAGCTCGGCCAGCGTGAGCCCGGACCCCTCCGGAGTCGACGCCTCGACGTGCTGGATCTCGGCGGCGCGCTCGAGGACGGCGCGGATCTCCTCGTCGCTGTAACGACGCGGGGACGGCGTACGGTCGCTCATGCCGGGAACGTTACGCGCCCGCGCCCCCCCGGGCCACCGAGAGCGGAGAGCCGGAAGTCCACCGGTCCCCGGTCTACCAGGTGTATCCGACCCCGAGATCGACGACTACGGAGAATGGCGCGTCCAGGTCGGTGCTCACGGCGTACCCGAGGCCCAGGCCGCCCAGAAACGTGAAGCCGCTTCCGGCAGTGTACTGGTAACCGCCCGTAAGCGTGGGGCCGTACTCCCGGCTCCCCTCCGCGTTCGGGGCCGCCGCCGACACCGTGAAGATCTGGGCGTAGCCGAGGCCGAGGAACAGCTGATGCGGCGGGGAGTTGCGGTAGAGTCGGGCGCCGACGGCCCAGGTGACGCCCGTCGGGTGGCCCGTCTCGACCCCCGGCGTGTAGCCGAGCCCCGCGTACGCGGACCATTGGTCCAGGAAATAGACGCTGACGTTCGCCCCGAACCAGCCGAACGAGTGCCCCACACCGGCCAGGACGGTCGCCGAGCGGTCGGCCGGCTCGGGCTCGGCACCCTGGGCCCCGAGCGCGGCCGGCACGGCAACGGCGAGGGAGAACGCGGCGGCGCAGACGCGGGGGAGTACGGACATGGCGGCCTTTCCTTCCCGGGATTGTGGTTGACTCTTGATTGTGCCTCGGCGACCGTCCTGTCAATCACGTTCGCTTGCCACGGGCCGTCGGAGGCCTATCATGAGCGCATGGCGAACGTCCCTTCGGAAACGGACGCACCGGGGCCCACAGCGGCGCCCCACACGCTGCTCCGCCGTGCGCTGGCGCTCCTCACCGCCACGGCCGCCTACAACCTCATCGAGGCCGGTGTGGCGGTCTACGCCGGGATCGAGGCCGGGAGCATCGCGCTGGTCGGGTTCGGGCTGGACAGCGCGATCGAGCTCGCGGCCGCGCTCATGGTCCTCTGGCGGTTCCGGGTCCAGTGGCGGGGCGGGTCGGTGGAGGCGGTGGAGCGGGCCGAGGAGCGGGTCCATCGGTTCGTCGGGCTCACGTTCTTCCTGCTGGCGGCGTACGTGCTCGTGGAATCCGGCCGTCGACTCTGGCTCCAGGTGATCGCGGAAGAGAGCACGCTGGGGATCGTGCTCGCGGTGGCGTCGCTGATCATCATGCCGGTCATCGCCTTCTGGAAGCTCCGGCTGGCCCGGCGGCTGGACAGCCGCTCGCTGGCCGCCGAGGCTCGGGAGACGCTGGCCTGCTCCTACCTCTCGTTCACCCTCCTGCTGGGGCTGGTCGCCAACGCCTGGCTGGGCTGGTGGTGGGCCGACCCGGCGGCGGCGCTGCTCATGGTGCCGTGGCTGATCCACGAGGGGCGCGAGGCGTTCGAGTAGCCGAGGCCGAGCTCGGGGTCGTCGGGCGTCAGGGACGGTCGATTTCGATTCCGTCCAGGGCCCGGTCCTGCAACGCGTCGGCGGCGGCCGCCCAGGCGCCGGGGCTGCGGAGCGCGGCGGGGGACAGCCCCTGCCCGGCCAGGCTCTCCACGTACATCACCAGGAGCTCGCGGCGGGCGACGTCATCGAGCGTGACCATCCGCAGCCGCATCATCTGCTCGGGCATACGATAGCCGGCGTCGGCCAGGAGCCGGAGCACGCGCGCCACGTCGCCGGCCTCGTCCACGGAGTCCAGCGTGTAGCCGGGGCCGTACCGGGCGTCGGCCACGAACGTCAGTCCCGCCCGCTCGAGGGTGCGAGGCAGACCCGAGTAGTCGTAGTGGTGGTGGCTGGAAGGCAGCACTTCCTCCACCTGGAACCAGTACAGGCGATCCACCACCGAGTCCGGGCCCGCCTCCACGAATGCGTGGACCCGGGCGGACGACACGTCGTACAGCTGGAACGACCGGGCGCCGACATAGGTGAACGACGGGTCCACCTCCACCGTGACCGGCGGCCAGCTGTGCACGGTCAGCGTATGGCCCGTCACCTCCGACCGGGGGCCGGGCTCGAAGGCCTCGACGTACGGCTTCAGCCGGTCGAAGAGGAAATGGCCCCAGGCCCGGCGGACGGCGGCGGCCGCGCCATCGGGAACGGCGCCCGCCAGCCGGGTCGTCAGCGTGAGGTGGGTGCTGTCACCCACGGGCTCGAGCCGGTACGTGTACACGCCGTGAACGGCGTGACCGGTGAGCCCGAGCGGGCCCTCCAGCCGCAGTGTTTCCGGGCGCTTGGCAAAGGTGACCGTGGCGTGGAGCACGCCGTCCCGGGAGCCCTCGTCGAACTGCTCCAGGAACCGGCCGCCGGGCCACGGCTCGATGATGAAGACCGCCGGGTCGCCGGCGAAGTTGTGGTCCCACCACGGCGAGATGTCGCCGGTGATCATGTCGTACACCGCTGCGGGCGGGGCGGGCAGCGTGACCACGTGCTCAAAGGCGAAGGCACCGGCATCCAGCGTGTCCAGCGCGCCCATTCCGTCCTGGGCCGCGGCCCGGCCGAAAAGACCGGCGGAGCAAAGAGCGAGGGCGAGTGAGACTCTGCGCATGGGGGCGTTTCCGGGCTGCGGTGGGGGGCGAAACGGAACGGTAAGGCGCGTCACGTCGCCGGACAAGACGGCGGCGACGGGACGCTGCCCCTCGAGCCGTCGTCGGTCGAGCCGTTACCGAAGGGCGGTCGTCGTCGTCCATACACCAGAGCCGGGCGTCCCGGCCTCTCCCCACCGGTCACATCGACTGAAACGCGTAGCAGCTCGAGGAGCACCTTTATGATGAAGCGAACGACAGTCGCGCTCATCGGTGCCGCCATCCTGGCGGCGTGCGGCGGCGATGACGGCGGCACGGAGCCGCAGCTGAGCGAGCCGGTGATCGACTCGATCGCGCCGGCCACGGGGACCTTCGGGACGGAGATCCGGATCGACGGGTCGGCCTTCTCCAGCAGCGGTGTGCAGGTCTTCTTCGGCGGCCAGGCGGCCGCGGCCGTGGACCAGGAGGCGGGCAGTCTGTTCGCCATCGTGCCCTCCGGGCTGGCCCAGGGCACGCTGCACGATATCCGGGTGGTGAACAGCGACGGCGGGGCGGACACGCTGAGCGGCGCGTTCGAGCTCGTGGCACCGACGACGCTGCGGATCAACGGCGTGAGCAAGCCCACCGGGATCGTGGGGATGACGGTGATCATCGACGGCAGCGCGTTCGGCGACTCGCTGGCGCTCTCGCAGGGGCAGGTGTTCTTCGCCGGCGACACGGGGCCAGTGGAGGCGGTCATCGCCGACACGGCGAACGACTGGACCAACGACTTCATCGTGACGTCGGTGCCCAACGGGACCGCGGACACGTCCATGGTCTGGGTCGAGACGGCCACGGGCGCGAGCGATTCCATCGAGTTCCGGCTGATCCAGAGCGGGACGTTCAGCCCGTCGCAGATCAACTGGACGCCGACCACGGCGCTGCCGCAGCCGTTGCAGGGGCTGGGTGCGGTGTTCGTGCCGGTGGAGGAGGGGGCGTCGCCGGCCAACTACGTCTTCGCCGTCGGCGGTGCCGACAGCATGGCGGTGGCCACCAACGTGGTCTACCGGGCCGTCGCCGAGCAGACGGGCGCGCTCCAGTCGTGGGACGTGGTGACCGCGCTCCCGGACGAGCGGGCGTACCACGCCACCACGGCCGCCACGGCGTTCACGGCGGCGCTCGACACGACCACCACGGCGGCGTACCTGTACGTCCTCGGCGGACAGGACTCCACGGGGACCGCCCAGGCGAGCACGCACTACGTGCACGTCGGGCTGGACGGGACCGTGGGCAGCTGGCAGCCGGGTCCGGACCTGCCGGAGCCGATCGAGGGCGCCGGCGCCGTGATCTTCCGCGGCTACCTGTACCTCATCGGCGGGCAGGACACCACGGGGACGGCGCTGGCCACGTCCTACCGGGCGAAGGTGAACAGCGACGGCAGCCTCGACAGCTGGGAGTCGCTCCCGGCCATGCCCCGGGCCGCGGCCTTCGGCAGCATCGTGAACTTCGGGCCGTACATCTACAGCGTGGCCGGTGACTCCGTCGGCTCGCCGGCGGTGCAGGAGTCGCTCAGCGGCGGAGAGACCGCGTCGGTCTACCTGGTGCGGCTGAACCTGCGGACCGGCGGGTTCCGGGACGAGGGCTGGGTGGTGACCGAGCCGCTCCAGCGGGGTCGCAGCAAGCACAGCGCCTTGGTGGGGGGCGGTGCCGTGTTCACCACCTCCGGCGTGTACTCGGGCCAGGTGGGCAGCCTCGAGAACGTGTTCGCCCCGTTCCTTACGGGCGGTGCCGGGCTGCTGGAGCCGTGGAACGGCGCGACGGGCGCGGAGCTCATCCAGAACGAGCTCGGCTACGGCGTCTACAACCAGGCCGCGGTCTACTTCATCGACCAGAACGGCCAGGGCCACGTGCTGGTCCTGGGCGGCGCCCGGCGAGGCAACGAGGGCGTACCGTCCGACGGGGTGGTCTACTACTGATCGTCGCGGTCGCAGCGGCAGGACCCGGGCGGGTCGGGGGCTTCGGCTCCCGGCCCGCTCGTCGTTGCGGGACCCGGCGCCGGCGGCGGCTCAGCCCCGGGCGAGCTCCTCCCGGATACGGTCCACCAGCTGTGACGGCGTGAACGGCTTCGGCAGGAACCCGATCCCCGCTGGCAGACTCGCCGTGTGCCCAGGGGAGTCCGCCGCGTACCCGGACATCACGATCACGGGCAGCGGCTCGTCGAGCTCCAGCACCCGGTCCACGATGTGCTGGCCGCTGACCCCCGGCAGGACCATGTCCGTCAGGACGAGGTCGAAAGCCTCGGGCTCCCGACCCAGCAGGTCGATGGCGGCCTCGCCGGTCTGCGCCGTCCGGATCTCACAGCCGGCCCGGTCCAGCGCCTTCTCGATGACTCGCAGTACGTTGGGGTCGTCCTCCACCACCAGCAGTCGGCAGCCCCCGAGGGACGCCTGGCGCGTCTCTTTCTCCCCGTCCAGCGGCTCCGGCTCGGCATCCGGACGGGGGAACCGGAGAATGAACACCGTTCCCTCCCCGGGCTCGCTCTCGACGTCGATAACGCCCCCGCTCTGGGCCACGAAGCCGTAGGTCGTCGCCAGCCCGAGCCCGGTGCCCTCGCCCTGACCCTTCGTGGTGAAGAACGGCTCGAAGATCCGGCTGATCGTCGCGTCGTCCATGCCGACCCCGGTATCGGCGACCACGAGGCGAACCCGGGGCCCCGACACCAGGGCGTCGTCCAGATCCAGCGTGCTGCCGGAACCGAGGGGCCCCGTCTCCAGCGCCGTGCCGATGGTGAGGATGCCGCCCTCAGGCATGGCGTCCCGGGCGTTCACGGCGAGGTTCACGAGCGCCTGCTCGAGCTGAGCCGGATCCGCTTCCACGGGCAGCGGCTCGGGGTACAGCTTGGTCCGCACCTCGATCGTCTCGCCGATGACGCGCTCCAGCAGCCGCCGGGACCGCTCGACCACCCGGTTCATGTCGACCACACGGGGCTGCAGGACCTGCTCACGGCTGAACGCCAGAAGCTGACGGGTCAGGTCCGCCGCGCGGCTCGCGGCGTTCTGGATGGCCTGGATCTCCTCCATCAGCGCATGGGCCTCGGGCAGCTCCATCAGGGCGAAGTCGGTGTGCGCCCGGATCACGGTCAGCAGGTTGTTGAAGTCGTGGGCGACCCCGCCCGCCAGACGGCCCACCGCCTCCAGCCGCTGGGCCCGCCGAAGCTGTTCCTCCAGCGCGTGCCGATGGCTCACGTCCCGGACTACGCTCACCGCGCCGCCCGCGATCCCCTCCTCCGGGTCGAGGAGCGTCACGGTCTGCTCGGCGGCGAACTCGGTGCCATCCTTCCGCTTCAGCGCGAACGCCGCGTGGACCACGCCCTCCCGCTCCAGGATCGGCTCCGTCTCGCGGGCGAAGTCCTCGAACGTCCGACGGTCGACGTGCAGCTTCTCCGTGGTCCCGCCGACGAGCTCGTCCTCCTCGTAGCCGAACATCTCGACGGCCGCCGGGTTCACGCTCAGGATCCCTCGCCCCTCGCCGCTGGTGTCGATGACGATGACGGCCTCCTCGAGGCTCCCGATGGTCTGCTCCAGGAGTTGGGCGGTCCGCTCCAGCTGCTCCCACTTCTTCTCCCAGTCGGTCACGTCCTGGATGAAGCCCATGATCTCGTCGGAACCGTCCGGCGACGCGGCCCTCCGGCCCTGCTCCCAGACCCGCCGGACCTCGTCGCTCCGCGTCCGGATCCGGTACGACGTCCGGAACGGCTTCCCCTCGTCCAGCGCCTTCTGGACCTCCTCCCAGACCCGGTCGCGGTCCTCGGGATGGATCAGGTCGGCGTAGGCGACCTCGGCATCCTCGATGAGCGCCTCGGGGCCGTAGCCGGTCAGCTCCCGCACCGGTTCCGCCAGGTCGAGCATCGTCCAGCTCTGGTTGTTCCGGCAGCGGTAGATGATCCCGGGGAGGTTGGGCAGCATGTCGCTCAAGATGGCGCACAGGTCCTGGAGCGCCGGCATCGAGTAGGTCTGTGTCGGAGCCTCGGCCATTGCTCTGCTCCCGTGTCTCCACGCGCACCGGGGTGAAGAGATGTCGGTTCGTCAGGTGGGGGCCGGACCAGCGAAAAGTGGTACATCGCCGGCCCCGGAACAAGAAGCCGGGGGCCGACGGTCAGCTCTCGCCGGAGTCGGCGAAGACCGCCGCCTCGTATCCGGACGCCCGGAGGAACTGCCGCACCACGAGGACCGGGATCACGTGGCCGTACGAAGTGGTCTCGGCCCGCAGCTCCCAGCCCCCGCGGTTCACGCCCAGCACCCGCCCGTCCCGGGTGAACGTGGGACCGCCGCTGACCCCCGGGAACAGGAACAGGCTCACCTCCAGCACGTTGGTCGAGGGATCGCCGGGCTCGAGAGTGCGATAGCTGCTGGCGTGGCCCGCGGTGAAGCGGCGGGCCACGGTGAACCGCGTCATGACCTGCGCGCCCGCGGTGTCCACGATGCCGCCCTCCGGCAGCCCGTAGCCGATCGTGGCGACGGGCTCACCCATGGCCACCCGATCGGCCCGCCAGCCGACTGGTGTCAGCGTCGTGTCGGCGATCCCCAGCAGGGCCAGGTCACGCCCGGGGTCCAGCGCCAGGACCTCCGCCGGGTACAGCACCGCGCCCGTATCCGCCTGGACCAGCACGGAAAGCCGGGGATGCGGCGTGCCGCCCGTGTCCGCGACGACGTGGGCGTTGGTAAGAACCAGCGCGGCCGCGCTGTCCACGGCCACCGTGAACCCGCTGCCCACCGGCGTGAACGCGGCCATTCGCTCCAGCGCCGGCCGGGTGGCCCATACCGAGTGCACGGCGGGACGCACGGCCGCGGCACCATCCACCCAGCCGGCGGCCGGCTCCCGATCCGGAACGCACCCGACCGACCCGACCAGCACGGCCGCGCAGCCAGCGACGGCACCGAACCGTACGTCCCGCGTGACCCTCACCCTGGCTCCTCCCTGTTGATCGCCCTCGATCCCTCAGGATATCCAGGCCCCGACCCGGGGACAACAAAAAAAGCGGGCCGGTCCGAAGACCGACCCGCGTGGTCCCGCGTCAAGAAATAGCGCAGGAGGCGAGGGCAACGCCCGGCCGGCGCAGGGAATGCGCCAAGGAAGCCGGAATCCCCCCCAGATGACTTTCGTCACGTCACCACTCGACCTCCTGGCTAATAGCCAGAAGTGGCGCGGAGGCCACATTGACCCTATGGTCAACGTCCGCAGTCTAACAGGGTCTAACCGATCGGTCAATGGGGGGATCGTGCCGGGCGAGAAGCTGCCGGAATCCGAGAGGCGGGAAGCGATTCTCGAGGGTGCGTTCCGGGTCGCCGCGCGGAGCACGCTCGGGGGGCTGAGCGTGCGGGCCGTGGCCGATGAGGCGGGCGTCAGCAAGGGCCTGGTGTTCTTCCATTTCCAGGACAAGGAGTCGCTGCTCCTGGCGCTGCTGGACTGGATGCTGGAGCGGGGTCCGCGCGTGGAGGTCCCGCCGGAGCTGGGGAACGGCGCGGATCTGCACCCAGCGCGTCGTCTGCTCCGCCTGGTCGGCTACCAGGTGCACCTGCTGCGGGAGCGGCGTGACCGGGCCGAGCTGTTCCTGGACTTCTGGGTGATGGGTACGGGGGTGCCGGAGATCCAGCACCG
Organism: Longimicrobiales bacterium; assembly: GCA_033722595.1. Classification (GTDB taxonomy): domain Bacteria; phylum Gemmatimonadota; class Gemmatimonadetes; order Longimicrobiales; family RSA9; genus JAWVYT01. Next base: position 3,466 of record JAWVYT010000009.1, on the reverse strand, counting down.
GATCCACGCGGCGTTCGACCGGTACCGTCAGGAGTTCGAGCCGTACACGCAGGCGGTGGTGGACGCCCTCCCCGATCGGTTCGTCGACGAGGACGCCGCGGGCCTGGCGGCGGTGGTCGTGAGCTTCATCGAAGGGTGCGCGCTGCAGCTGATCGCCGACCCGGAGCGGTTCGACGTGCAGCGGTACATGTCCGCGGTTCGGGGGCTGGTGCTGGAGCGTCCATGACCCGTTGGACCCCACCCCCTTTCCGGCCCGCGCCGGGGCTGGCCAACCCGCACGTCCAGACCATCGCCGGGAAGCTCCTGCGACCGGACCTGGGGCTGCCGCTGTGGCGGGAGCGGCTGGAGACGCCGGATGGCGACTTCGTCGACCTGGACTTCGCCTTCGACCCGGACGACCGGGCGCAACCCGACGCGCCGGTGGTGGTCCTGCTGCACGGGCTCGAGGGCTCGGCCCGTCGCCGGTACATGCAGCACACGTATCGGGGCCTTCTGGGACGGGGGCTCCGGCCGCTCGGGCTGAATTTCCGCGGGTGCAGCGGCGAGCCGAACCGTACCGCCCGCGCGTACCATTCGGGCGAGACCGGCGACCTCCGCCTGGTGCTGGATACGCTGGCGGCCCGCTACCCGGACGCACCGCGGGCCGTGGTCGGGTACTCCCTGGGCGGGAACGTCGTGCTGAAGTTCCTGGGCGAGGAGGGCGGGACCGTCGGCTCGGGCCCGGAGACCTGCGCCCGGGTCGCGGCCGGCGCGGCGGTCTCGGTCCCGTTCGACCTGGCCGCGGGCGCCCGGGCGCTGGAGGACAGCCGGATCGGACGGGCGATCTACACTCGCTACTTCATGCGCACGCTGGTGCCGAAGACGCTGGCCCGGTCCGACGTCCTGCCCCGCACCGTGGACCTCGCCCGGGTGCGCCGCGCCCGCACGATCCGGGAGTTCGATGATGCCGTGACCGCGCCGCTGCACGGCTTCGACAGCGCCGCCGATTACTATGCCCGCTCGAGCTCCGCCGGGTTCCTCGCCGACATTGCCGTCCCCACGCTGGTGGTCCATTCCCGGGACGACCCGTTCCTGCCTGCTTCCGCGATCCCTGAGTCGGCCCTCGAGGCCAACCCCGCCATCACGGCGGTCCTGACCGATCGCGGCGGCCACCAGGGGTACGTCGCCGGCACGATCGTGCGGCCGGAGTTCTGGGTGGAAGGGGTGGTAGCGGAGTGGCTCGGACCCCTGCTCCGGCAGGGGTAGCCGGTCGTGTCGGTGGCAGGCTCGAGCCGGCGGTTCCGGCTCGGACTCGGCGGCGGGCGGGTTGACGGGCCGGGGCCCTCCCCTTACCGTCCGGCACCATGAAGAACACGAGCACGCTGCATCGGCACCCCCATCATCACGGCCCGGACGGGTCGCGGCGGTGGCGTGTGTTCGTCATGTAGAAGACCGAACGATCGCGCCGGCCAATGCGGCCCGTCCCGACCGGGGGCGGGCTTTTTTATTGCATGCGCCCCGGTCGAGACACGGCGCTCGACCCTGGACCCGAGACCCATGACTGACATGACCGACAGAGACACCCGGCTGAGGATCGCGCTCCCGAACAAGGGCCGACTGGCCGACGACGCCCTCGAGCTTCTGGAGCGGGCGGGGCTGGAGGCTTCCGTCGCCAGCGACCGGTCGCTGAGGGCGGAGCTCGGCGACGACTTCATCGCGCTCTTCGTCCGTGCGAAGGACATCCCGGAGTTCGTGGCGGACGGCGCCGCGGACCTGGGGATCACCGGGAGCGACCTGGTGGAGGAGGCGGACCGGGGGCTCGAGCCGCTGCTCCGGCTGGGCTTCGGCCGCTGCCGCCTCGCCGTGGCCGCCCGCGACGAGTCCGAGTGGAATCGCGCCGAGGACCTGCCGGACGGTGCCCGCATCGCCACGTCCTTCCCCCGGACCACCGAGCGCTGGTTCGCGGCGCGGGGGAAGCGGGTGGAGCTGGTGCCGGTGAGCGGCGCAGCGGAGATCGCGCCGCACATCGGGGTGGCCGACGTCATCGTGGACCTGGTGAGCACGGGCTCCACGCTCAAGATGAACGGGCTCCGTGAGATCACGACGCTGCTGGAGGCCGAGGCCGTGCTCGTGGCACGGGACGGGTTCGCCGCGGATGACGCCAGTGGCCGGGTCGCGGAGCTGTTGGCCGCGCTGGAGTCGGTGCTCCGGGCCCGGGGCCGGCGCTACCTGATGGCCAACGTCCCGAAGGACGCGCTGGACCGGGTGAAGGAGGTCCTGCCGGGGATCAACGGCCCCACCATCATCGACGTCATGGACTCGGGCCGGCACGTGGCCGCCCACGCGGTGGTGGCGAAGTCGGAGGTCTACCGCACCATCGCCGCGCTGAAGCAGCTGGGTGCCGAAGGGATCCTGGTCACGAAGATCGAGAGGCTGATGCCATGATCCCCGTGCAACGACTGGCCGACCTGGACGCCGCCGCGCGCGACCGGCTGCTCGTCCGGGGCCGGCTCGGCGATGCCGACGTCGTGGACGTGGTGACGGCGCTGGTGGCCGAGGTCCGGCGGGAGGGCGACGCGGCGCTCCGGGCCCAGACCGCCCGATTCGACGGCGTGGAGCTGGAGACGCTGGAGGTGCCCCGAGAGGCGTGGGACCGCGAGCTCGCCACGATCGCGCCGGCCGTGGTGGATGCGCTGGAGGGGGCGGCGGACGCCATCCGCGGGTTTCACGCGGCGCAGCTGCCGGAGCCGATGGAGCGGGAGCCGGCGCCGGGGCTGGTCCTGGGCCGCCGGCCCGATCCGCTCCGGCGGGTCGGCGTGTACGCCCCCGGGGGGCGGGCGGCGTACCCGAGCAGCGTGCTGATGGGCGTACTCCCCGCCCGGGTGGCAGGGGTCGACGAGGTGGTGGTCTGTTCGCCGCCCGGGCCCGACGGCCGGCCCTCGCCACTGGTGATGGCCGCCGCCGCGGTGGCCGGCGCGGACCGGCTCTTCGCCCTGGGCGGGGCGGGCGCGGTGGCGGCCATGGCGTACGGGACCCGGAGCGTGCCGCGGGTCGACCGCATCGTCGGCCCGGGCAACGCGTACGTGACGGAGGCCAAGCGTCAGGTGACGACCGCCGTGGCCATCGACTCGCCCGCGGGACCGTCGGAGATCCTGATCCTGGCCGACGCGACCGCCGACCCGGAGACGGTGGCCGTGGAGCTGATCGCGCAGGCGGAGCACGATCCCGACGCCTCCGCGGTGCTCGTGACGCCAGCCCGGGACGTGGCCGAGGCGGCGGCGGACGCGCTCCGCCGGCTGGTCCCCGACACGCCCCGCCGGGAGATCGTCGAGGCGAGCCTGGAGAGCGCGGGCGCGCTGCTGGTGGCCGACGGGATGGCCGAGGCGCTGGCGTTCGCCGAGGCGTACGCCCCCGAGCACCTGCTGATCCTGACGGCGGACCCCCGGACGGAGCTGGCCGGCGTGCGGGCGGCCGGAACGGTGTTCCT
>JAWVYT010000008.1:0-21643 GCA_033722595.1 Longimicrobiales bacterium | reverse complement strand
TCGGTGCCCAGCAGCTGGTAGGTCTCGTGGCCCTTGCCGGCCAACAGCACCACATCGCCGGGCCGCGCCAGGTCCAGCGCCCGGCCGATGGCCTCGACCCGGTCGGTGATCCGGATCACGGCGTCACCCCCGCCCTCGATCCCCGCTATGATCCCCTCGATGATGGCGTCGGGGTCCTCCGTGCGCGGGTTGTCCGACGTGACGACCACGACGTCCGCCAGCGATCGGGCGATCCGCCCCATCTCCGGGCGCTTGCCCGGGTCCCGGTCACCGCCGGCGCCGAAGACCACGACCACGCGGCCATCGGCCACGCGGCGGATCGTGGTCAGGACCCGCTCCAGCGCGTCCGGGGTGTGGGCGTAGTCGATGACCACCCGGAAGGGGTCTTCCATGACCTGCTCGAGGCGACCCGGGACCTGGGGCGCGTCCTCGAGCCCGTGCACGACCTCCTCGAGCTCGAAGCCCAGCGCCAGGCACGTGGCGGCCGCGGCCACCGCGTTCTGGACGTTGTACGTCCCGAGCAGCGGGAGCTCCACCCGCGCCTCGCCCCGGGCGGTCCGGAGCTGGATCCGGGAGCCGGCGGGGCCCATCTCCAGCGTGTCGGCCACCACATCGGCATCGCCGGCGCCGCGGCCGCCGGCCACCGAGTACCGGACGGCACGGGGCGCGCGCCGCTCCAGCCCCTCCCAGGCGAGCTCGTCGGCGTTCACCACGGCGACCCCGTCGGGGGCGAGCAGCTCGACGAACTCCCGCTTCGTGGCCCGGTACCGCTCGAAGGAGCCGTGGTAGTCGAGGTGGTCGCGGGTCAGGTTCGTGAACACGGCGGCATCGAACGCCAGCGCCTGGACCCGGCCCTGGTCGAGGGCGTGGGACGAGACCTCCATGGCCACGGCCTCGACGCCGCGGTCGACCAGCGAGCGCAGGGTCACGGCCATCCCGACGGGGCCCGGCGTGGTCAGCGTCCCGGTGCCCGGGATCGGGACGCCCCGCTCGGTCACGGCGCCCACGGTGCCCAGCGAGGCCGTGCCGTAGCGGGCGCTCAGGAGGTGACGGAGGATCCACACCGTGGTGGTCTTGCCGTTGGTCCCGGTGACGCCGACCAGCGTCATGTCCTGCGCGGGCCGCCCCATGACCTCGTCGGCGGCCAGCGCGGCGGCGGGTCGCCCGGCGGTGACCATCACCTGCGGGATCGGGACGTCCATGGTGCGCTCCACCAGCGCGGCGGCAGCGCCCGCGTCGGCGGCGGAGGCCACGTACTCGTGGGCATCGGTCTCGAAGCCCACCCAGGCGCAGAACAGGTCTCCGGACGTGGCCGTCCGACTGTCGGCGGTCACGCCGGTGAGCAGCGGATCGGCGGCAGGCGCCTCCCGGAGCAGCCCCGCGGTGTCGAGGCGCTCGACCACCCGCGAGAGCGGCACGGAGACCGGGGTACGGGGCTCGGTCAACGGGACCTCCCCAGCGTCAGTACGACGGTACCCCCTCGCTCCTGCGCCCGACCGGGGGCCGGCCGCATGGCGCGGACCCGGCCCACGCCATCGACCCGCACGCGGAACCCGGCGGCGTGGAGGGCAGCGGCGGCGTCCCGGGCGCTCCGGCCGCGGACGTCGGGGACGACCCGACGATGGGCCTCCGGGGCCCGGCGGGGGGCGCCGGCGTCGACCCGGAAGTAGAACGGCCCGGGCGCCGGCGGCAGCCAGGCCGGCGGGCCCGGCTCCGTCTCGGGGGCGGGATCCGGAACGGCCGCGGCCACGGCCCGCCGGTCCAGCGGCGTCGCCCGGGCGGCCAGCGCGGCGGTCAGCGTCGCCCGGGTCACGGGCGCCGCCACGGAGCCGCCGTACTCGGAGCCCCGGTCGAGCTTCACGAGGAACACGAGCTGCGGGTCGCGGGCCGGGAAGAAGCCCGCGAAGGAAGCCGTGTACGCGTCGCTCCGGTAAGCCCCGTCCTCGAAGACCCGGGCAGTGCCCGTCTTCCCCGCGACTCGGAACTCGCCGAGGCCCGCCTCTTGGCCCGTGCCCTCTCGGACCACGTCGGTGAGGACCTCCGCGAGCGATTCGGCCGTGGCCGACGAGGTCGCCTGGCGGATCACCCGCGGCTCGGCGCGCCACACCACGCTCCCGTCGACCCGCCGCACCTCGCGGATGAGCCGGGGCTCCAGCAGCCGCCCGCCGTTGGCCAGCGCGCCGTAGGCCATGGTCATCTGGAGCGGCGTGACCGAGACCTCGTAGCCCATGGCCAGGCTGGCCTGGGTGTAGCCCGACCAGCCCTCGGGACGATGCAGGCGCCCGCCGGACTCCGACGGGTAGCGGACGCCCGTGGGCGTGCCGAAGCCGAAGTCGCGGAGCACGCCGAACTGCTCGGCCGGCTCCAGTCGCTCCACCAGCTTCACCATCCCGATGTTGCTGGAGTAGCGCAGCACCTCGCCGGCCGTGATCCATCCGTGACCGGTCACGTCCCGGATCTCCCGGCGACCCTTCCGGTAGTAGCCGTCCTCCGCGAAGACGGTGTCCTCCAGCGATACCCGCCCGTGCTCGAGCAGCGCCGCCAGGACGAACGGCTTGATGGTCGAGCCCGGCTCGTACGGATCGGTGACGCTCCGCCAGTGCCGGCTCCCCCGCTCCCGGAAGCTGGCCGCCGCCAGGATCTCGCCGGTCCGGGGGTCCGCGAAGATCAGGTCGCCGCCCTGCGCGTCGTGCTCCTCGATGGCGGCCCGGAGCGCGCCCTCGGCGATCTCCTGGAGCCCGAGGTCCAGCGTGAGGTAGATGTCCAGACCGGGCCGGGGCTCGCGGACCGGGATCAGCGCGCCCGGGATCGGCGCACCCGTGGCATCGCGGCGCAGCACGGCGTACCCGACCGTGCCCGAGAGCAGCGAATCCGCCTCGAGCTCCACGCCGCTCAGGGCCCGACCGTCCGCGCCGGTCCGACCGATCAGCGAGGCCGCCAGGTCGCCGTGGGGCCGGAACCGCTCCAGCGTCCGATCCAGGTAAACGCCCCGCAGGTCGTCGACCGCGGCCCGGACGGTCGGGTCGTACCGGCCCGGGAGCACTACCCAGCGCTTCCGGGTGTCCACGGCGCGACGCTGCCACCGCGACGACAGCCCCAGCCCACGGCCCAGCGCGGCCCGTACCGCCGCGCGATCCTCCACCTCCCGCGGCGCCACGGCCACCTGGATCATCTCTCGCGTGGTCGCCAGCGGGACACCGTTCCGGTCGAAGATCGCGCCGCGAGCCGCCGGGAGCTCCACCTGCTCCCGCTGCTGCCGCTCGGCCAGCCCCTCCCACTCGGCCGCCTGCACGACCTGGAGCTGGAACCCCCGGGTCAGCACGCCGATCCCGGCCAGGAGCAGGATCGCCAGCAGGAGCCGACGACGACGGACGTGGAGCGCACCCGGCTGGCTCATCCGCTCCCCCCCTCCGCCTCGTCCGTCCCCGACCGGTCCCCGCCGGCCAGCCCAGACGGCGGATGCCGCAGAGGCAGGATCACGATCTCGTCGCCCTCCGGCAGACGCATGCCGAACCGGTCCCGGGCGGCCTCGCTCACCCGCGCCCGACTCTCCAGCTGCTCCACCCGACGGAGCAGCGCGGACCGGCGGGCCTCCTCCACCACCCGCTCGCGACGGGTGTCGTCCAGGTGCCGGAGGATCTCCAGCGCCCGGCTCTGACGCCAGACCACCGCCGTCAGCGAGGCCAGCAGCAGCGCCAGCAGGAGCGCCGTCCGGATCACCGGCGTGCCCCGCCTCATGCCGCCTTCCTCCACGCCCGCAGACGGGCGCTGCGGGCACGCGGGTTCCGCTCGATCTCCGCTTCCGACGGCCGCACGATCTTCCGCGTCAGCGTCTCGCCCAGCGGCTCGCCCCGACACTGGCAGACCGGCAGGTCCGGCGGGCAGATGCACGACCGGCTCCACTCCCGGAACGCGTTCTTCACCCGGCGGTCCTCCAGCGAATGGTACGCGATGACCACGAACACGCCGCCGGGCTCGAGGGCGTCCCGGAGCGCCGGCAGCGCCCGGTCCAGCGACGTGAGCTCGTCGTTGACCTCGATCCGGAGCGCCTGGAACACCCGGGCCTTGTCCTGCGGCGAGAGACGCGGGCCGTACACGTCCTCCAGCACCGCCACCAGGTCGTCGCTGACACGGAAGGGCTCCGACCGGCGACGCGCGACGATCCGCCGCACCACCGGCCACGCCCTCGGCTCCTCTCCGTACTCCCGGAGCACTCGCACCAGCTCAGCCTCCTCGTACTCGTTCAATACGTCCGCCGCGCTCGGCCCTTCCCTGCCCATCCGCATGTCCAGCGGTGCACCCTCGCGGAAGGTGAACCCCCGCTCCAGCGCGTCGATCTGATGCGACGAAACGCCCAGGTCGAGCAGCGCTCCCGCCAGCTCGACCTCGAGGCGCTCCGCCACGACCCCGTAGTCTCCGGCCCGCGTCTCGAACCGGTCCCCGTACTCCGCCAGGCGACGCTCCGCCGCCCCCAGCGCCTCCGGGTCCCGGTCCACACCCAGCACCCGCGCCTCCGAGCCCGCCTCCAGGATCGCCTCGCTGTGACCACCGCCGCCCAGCGTCCCGTCGAGGTACAGGCCCCCTCGTTGAGGCTCCAGCCAGTGGACCACCTCCTCCACCAGCACCGGCGTGTGGTACGCCTCCGTCATCGGATCCCCGATGCCCCGCGCGCTACCGGAAGATCTGGGGCGCGTATCGCTCGAACTCCGCCTCCTTCCCCTCCACCGCCCCCTCGAAATCGGACGGGTTCCAGAGCTCCACCTTGTCGATCATCCCCACCATCAGGACCTGACTGTCCAGCCCCGCCGCCTCCTGCAGCCGCGACGGGACCAGGATCCGGCCCTGGGAGTCCGGCGACACCTCCACCGCGCTCGCCAGCACCCCCATCACCCACTTCCGGGACTCCGGCTGGTCCCGGAGCAGGTTCTTCAACCGCGTCTCCACCTCCCGCCACGCGCGCTCGGGATACAGCGACAGCGAAGGCGGATAGACCTGGAGCAGCACGAAATGCTGGTCCTCCGCATCACGACGGAACGGCGCGGGCAGACTCACCCGCCCCTTGCCGTCCAGCGTGTACGTATAGCTGCCCAGGAAAGTCGACACGGCGCCCCGGTGTCGGTTGGTCGCGTTCCCCACTCGTCCCCACTTCGCCCCACTTGATGCCACCAAGCTAGGCGGGCGCCCCACTACGTGTCAAGAGCGCTCCACCCGGGGCGCGCCGGGGTGCGGCCCGGCCGGTGCGGTACAGGGACGGTCCCCCACCGGTCCCCCACCGCTCCCGGGCCGGCGCCCGGCGGGACCCCCGCCCGTCGTTGTCCGAGGCCCGTCCCTTGCACGGAACTGCGGCAGACCCGTTCAGTCCGCGAAAGGACCCAGCGCGTGCGCATACGACTCATCGTTCGACCCCGGGACCGCATGCCGTGGATGGAGGAGATCCGAGCCCAGGTGTCGCGGCTCCGCGCCGCGGGGCACGAGATTGAGCCCCGGCTGACGTTCGAGGGTGGGGACGCCACGCGGTTCGCCCGGGAGGCCGGCGAGTCGGCTGTGGACCTGCTGATCGCGGCGGGGGGTGACGGGACGATGAACGAGGTCGTCAACGGCGTGGCGCAGACCGACTGGCGTGGCCCGGTGGCGCTCATCCCGCTGGGCACGGCGAACGATTTCGCGCTGGGGCTGGGGGTCCCGGAAGAAGTGCCGACCGCGTTCGATGTCGCGGTAGAGGGCAGCGACCGGGAGGTGGACCTCGTACGGGTGAACGACCGGTACTTCGTGAACGTGTCGACGGGCGGCGTGGCGGCGCAGGCCACGGGCGAGACGCCATCCGACACCAAGCAGCTGCTGGGTCCGCTGGCGTACCTGGTGACGGGCGTTCAGAAGCTGCCGGAGCTGGAGCCCACGCCGGCCCGGTTCACCACGCCGGACGGCGAGGCGTACGACGGCGATGTGATGATGTACGCCGTGGGCAACGGCCGTCGGACCGGTGCCGGCAGTCTGGTGACGCCGGACGCGGAGCTGGCGGACGGCGAGCTCGACGTGATGATCGTCCCCGGCATGACCCGGATGGAGTTCATGGCTCTGGCGCCCCGGATCCGGAGCGGCACGCACGTGGACCATCCGGAGGTGACCTACTTCCGGACCGAGCGACTCACGGTGGAATGCGGCCACGACCTGGCCGTGAACGCCGATGGGGAGTCGGTGTCCGGCGACGAGTACGAATACGAAGTCACGGGCGATCGGCTGGTCTTCCGCGTCCCCTGACCCCGGCGGCTATCCCGGGACCGGGCTGAAAAGCAGAGCGCCGGCGGGGAATCCCCGCCGGCGCTCTATTCGATCGGGCGTCGTGGAGACCTCAGCGACCCCGTTCGATCAGCGCCTTCTCGATGTCGATGAACTGGCGCGTGGCGTTGAGGAACTTCGGCACATCGGCCGACGCGTGGATCTCCTCGTAGCCCTGGGCCGCCTGGAAGAACTCCAGCGCCCGCTCGAAGACCGGCAGCGCGCGCTCCGCGGCCGCGGCCGTCTCGCCGTCGTGGATGTTCTGGCCCTGCTGGTACAGGATGAACCCGCGCCAGAAGTTCCGGGCCAGGGTGTGCTCCCGGCTCTCGGCCACGGGCCCTGCGGCCTCGAGCAGCCCGAACGCGGCGTCCAGGTTCCCCTTCTGGAACTCCTGCTGGTACGCGTGCGCGAAGATCGTGTTGAACGCGGCCTGCGGCCCGTAGTGTCCGGCCTCGACGCCCTCGATGATCGTGGCGACGGCCTCCTCATCCCGATCGAGCTGCAGCAGGATCTGGCCCTTCCGCTGTGTCAGCGCGGCCGACTCCTTGCCCAGCGCCTCGGTCGAGTCGATGGCGGCCAGCGCCTGCTGGTACTGGCCGGCCTCCTGGAGGGCTCTGGAGTAGCTCTGCCAGAGGTTCGCGTTCTCGGGGTGGGCCTCCACGGCCTGCTGCCCGAGGGTCACGGCCTCCTCGAAGTTCTGCAGCTTGAAGAGCGCCACGATCAGCCGGTCGAGGATCGCGGGGTCCGTCTCGGCGCCCTCGGCCTCGAAGACCCGCTGGTACGACTCCACGGCCGTCTGATAGTACTCCTGGACCCTCGACGGATCCACGGCGCCCTGGGCCTGGACGGTCGGGTTGTTCATGGCCCGCTCCGCCGCGGAGGCGGCGTTGGCCGCGAAGTGCCCGATGTACGTGACGAGCGTCATGTTGTCCGGCTCGATCTCGAGCCCCTGGCGGGCGAACTCGAGCGCCGCGGCCGGGTCACCGGCGTTCGAGATGTCGCGGGCGATGGTCAGGCGGACCGCCACGTCGCCGGGGTTCAGCTCCATGTACCGGTCGAAGTAGTCGCGGGCCTGCTCGGCCTGGCCGGCGGTGGTGGCCACGATCCCGGCCAGCTTCAGCGCGTCCTGATGGATCGGGTCCTCCTCGAGGAGGGTGTCGAGCACCTGCAGCGCCTCGTCGTACCGCTCCATCTCCCGGAGGATGAACGCCTTCTTGTAGAGCGCCGAGATGTACGTCGGGTTGATCTCGAGCGCGGTGTTGCAGTTCTGGAGGGCCTCCTCCCACTGCTGGCTGTCCATGTACTGCTGGCAGAACACCGTGTGCCGGAGCTGCGTCTGGAACCGGTCGAAGGTCTCCAGGATCCGCTGGGCAGCCTGCTCGTGCCGCCGCTCGTGGATCGTGAACGGCGGGACCTCGAACTCCTGGCCGTCCTGGGAGCCCACGAAGCTGGCCTCGACGTGGACGGAGTCGTTGCCGACCTCCTCGTAGCCACCGCACAGGACCAGGCCCCAGTTCTTCTGCATCGCGAGCTGGCGGGCCCGGACGCAGTCGTACAGGTCTTCCCGCTCGAGGTCGAAGTCCTTGCGGGCACGATCGATGTCCCTGCGCCCCACGGCCTCGTGGGTATGCAGCTCGTTGATGGCGTCGCGAAGGTCCTCAGCGACGTCCTCGCCGAAGTCGTTGTCCGCGTCGTTCTGCGGCGCCAGGTTGGGCACCATGATGATGATCCGGTCGCCGGCCCCCAGCTCCTGCGCGCCCACGGGGCTCACCCCGAAGCCGGCGGTCATGACGGCGGCCGCGATGGCCAGGCAGGTGTTCCGTACGATCGATCGCTTCATTTCCAGGGTCTCCAGTCTGGATAATGTTCCTGTGGCGGGGGTGTCCACCGCCGGGTTCCGACTCTACATACACCCCCATCGGTGATGAGGGTTCACCTCGGCCGATCCGTCGGCGGATCCGGGTGCCGGGACAGCGGCCCATACTAAAGCGCGGGTCCGCGTCCAGCAACATCTCGCCCCCGGGTACGGCATTCAATTACACAAACCATGCCGGCGGCGTTCCGTGGTGTGGGGGGTGCGGGAGGGTCGGGCCGAGCTCAGGTGTCGGAGCCGACGGGCTCGATCAGGGAGGGATCGTCGTTCTCGGGCCGGTTCACGCGGGTGGAGACCCGGCGGCCCTCGAGCGGCCCTGGGTACGGACGGAGGAGAGTCTGGAGCGCGTCCGGGTCCGCGGCCGGATCGAGCCATTGCGCCCGCTCCTCTTCCGGGAGGATGACGGGCATGCGGTCGTGGACGGGCCGTACCGCGTCGCTGGGCTCGGTGGTCAGGACGGTGCACGAGACGATCTCCGCGTCCCCGTCCCCCCAGCGGTCCCACAGCCCGGCGAATGCGAAGGGGCGGCTGTCCGGGAGCCGGAAATGGATCGGGACCTTCTGCCCGTCCCGCTCCTCCCACTCGTAGAACCCGTCGGCGAGGACCCAGCACCGCCGCTCCCGGAACGGGTCCCGGAAGGCGGGCTTCGTGGCCACGGTCTCGCTCCGGGCGTTGATCATCCGGGCGCCGATGCCCGGGTCATCGGCCCAGTACGGGACCAGCCCCCACCGGAGCGCGCCGAGACGCAGGCCTCCGTCCGACCGCACGACGGCGGGGACGGGCTGCGTGGGCGCGATGTTGTAGCGGGGCTCGTGGGGCTCGGCCACCGAGGCGATCCCGAACTCCGCCACCAGCCGGTCGGTATCGACCCCCAGGGAGAAGCGGCCGCACACGGCGCTTCGCGGTCAGCCGGTGCCCGTAAGCCGCTGGCGCCGGCTGCGATCCTCCATCAGGTGTTCCACGAACCCCATCCGGTCGTCCATCCGGTCGATCCGCGTGTTCAGCCGCTCCAGCGCGATGGTGATGCGCTCGAGCTGCGCGTCGTCCAGCCCGCCCGTGGCCCGCTGCGTCTGCGCCATCCGCTCCTTGGCCAGCGCCTCGATCAGCAGCCCCAGCTTCTTCGTCACGGGTCGCAGGATCAGCACCCCGGCCACGCACATGAAGAAGAAGATCGGAATCAGCTCTTCCACCATTTCATTCCTTTCCATTCGGGTACCGGCTGTCCTGCCCTACGACCCGGCGCCCGTCCCGGTTTCAGCGGCCGCGCGCCCCGTCCCGGTCCGCCCACTCCTCGCGCCGGCGCGGCGCACCGGATGCAACCCATCCGGCGCGATCGCTATCCAAAGGGTTGAAGCGGGATGAAACTGCGGGGCCCGACCTCGCGTAGTGCCCGATACGAAAAAAGACGAACCCGAACCCTGCCAGCAACCGAAAGGTACGGGATGAACGAGATGACGGAAGGCACACACGAAGCGCTCACCATCGCAGCTCGAGTCACGGCGGCCGTGATCGCCTGCGTGGGTACGGTCACGGTGCTCATGCTCCCTGTGATCACGGCGCTCTAGGAAGAAGAGCGAACGCGCCCCGCAGCCCACGCGCTGCGGGGCGTTTTCATTTCGGGCCCAGCGCGCGCCGCGCCACCTGCTCCAGCGCCTCCACCGGCTGCGCCCCCACGGCGCCGTACCGACCGTCGAAGACGTAGGTCGGCGTCCCCCGGATCCCCAGACGACGGGCCCGCTCGCCCGTCTCCCGGATTACCGCGTCGTAGTCGCCGGCCTCCAGCGCGGTGTCCATGACGTCGGGGTCCAGTCCCGCCTCGGCCGCCACGGCTCGGACCACGCCCGGGTCCCCGATGTCCCGGCCTTCACCGAAGTAAGCCCGGAACAGCGCGTCGTGGAACGCCCGGAACCGATCCGGCCGCTCGTCGCGGGCCCAGGTTGCCGCGGCCAGCGCGCGGTGGGTGTTGGACACGCGCGTGAGGTGGCCCACCTCGAGCCCCTCCGCCTCCGCCTGCGCCCTCAGGTGCGCGACCATTCGCTCCCACTGGTCCGCCGGATACCCCAGGGCCTCCGCCGGCATCCCGTCGGCCGGGACCTCCGGGTGGATCTCGAACGGATGCCAGGTCACGTCCAGCCGGACGTCGCCGTCCAGACGCTCCCGGAGCCGGTCCAGGCGCGCGGTACCGACATAGCACCACGGGCACGTGTAGTCGCTGTAGACCTCGATGGCCAGCTCGCTCACCCCTCTCCCCCTCCCTGCACGTCGATGACGGCGGAGCCGTCGAACCGGCCTTCCCGGTGATCGTCCAGCGCCTGGTTGGTATCGTCGAGCGGGTACGCGTGGACCTCCGTCCGGACCGGCACCTCCGGCGCCAGCGCCAACAGCTCCTCGCCGTCCCGCCGCTCCAGGTTCGCCACCGACCGCACGACCCGCTCCCCCCACAGGAGGTCGTACGAGAACGCCGGGATCTCGCTCATGTGGATCCCGGCGCACACCACGGCCCCGCCCTTCCGCACCGCCTCCAACGCCCGGGGCACCAGCGGCCCCACGGGTGCGAAGATGATGGCGGCGTCGAGGGTGGCGGGCGGCGGCTCGTCGGATGGCCCGGCCCAGACGCAGCCGAGCTCCCGTGCGAACGCCTGGCCCTCGTCGTCCCCCGGCCGTGTGAAGGCGAACACGTCCCGGCCGGCGTCCGCGGCGATCTGGGCCAGGATGTGGGCGGCGGACCCGAAGCCGTACAGGCCGAGCCGGCCGACCTCGCCGGCCGTCTCCAGCGCCGTGCGGTACGACCGGTAGCCGATGAGCCCGGCGCACAGGAGCGGCGCGACCTGGAGGTCCGGCCGGTCGCCCGGGAGCGGGAACGCGTACCGCGCGTCGGCGACGGCTTCCTCGGCGAACCCGCCATCGCGGTGGTACCCGGTGAACTCCGCCCGCTCGCAAAGGTTCTCCATGTCGTGGGCGCAGTACCAGCACTCGCCGCACGTCCACCCGAGCCAGGGCACGCCGACCCGGTCGCCGATCCCCGGGGCGTCCACGCCCTCGCCGAGCTCCACGACCTCGCCGACGATCTGGTGGCCGGGGATCAGCGGCAGCTTCGGGTCCGTGAGCTCGCCATCGACGATGTGCAGGTCCGTGCGGCACACGCCGCACGCGCGGACCCGGATCCGGACCTCACCCGGCCCCGGCTCCGGCGCCGGCCGCTCCGACAGCTCCAGCCGCTGACCGGCCTCCTCCAGCACCATCGCCTTCATGCGACGTCTCCTCCGACTGCGTGCCCTCCCCGCCCGACGCCGGCCCGGGCCCCGACGGCGCCGGCGCCCGGGCGGGCCGGCTCCGGCGTCCCGTCCACTGCATCCGCAGTGCCATGAGCGCCACGAAGATGGCCGCGAAGATCAGCGGCTCGCGGGTGTCCGCCTTCACCCGCCAGTAGTAGTGGATCACGCCCAGCAGCCCGGCCAGGTACACGCCCCGGTGCAGCAGCGTCCATTTCCGCCCGAGCCGCCGGATCCAGCCCTTCGTCGAGGTGAACGCCAGCGCCAGGAGCACCACCCACGCCGCGAACCCGACCGTGATGAACGGCCGCTCGGCGATGTCCTCCCAGATGAACGTCCACTCGAAAACCTGGTCGAGGCCCAGGTATACCCCGAAATGGATCGTGGCCCAGAAGAAGGCGAACAGCCCCATCGGCCGGCGCACCTTCGCCAGCGCGTTCCACCCCGTGACCCGCCGTAGCGGCGTCACGGCCAGCGCCGCCATCAGCAGCGTCATCGTCCACCACCCCGAATGGAGCAGGACCTTCTCGATGGGGTTGGCGCCGAGCCCGATCAGGCCGTCCCGCAGCCACCACGCGACCTGCGCCAGCGGAAACAGCCCCAGTCCCCACACCCCCACCTTCAGCCAGAAGACCCGCCGCTGCCTGCCCATCGTCCTTCAGCCCGCCGCCCCCATAGCGAGCCCCGCGAGCCTCTTGCCGCCGCAGGCGGCCTGCTGCGAGGCGAAGCCGAGCCTCTTGCCGCCGCAGGCGGCCTCTTGCGAGGCGAAGCCGAGCGCGATCAGTACCATTTCTCCAGGTCCATCCCCTCATACAGGTGCGCCACCTGATCGGCGTACCCGTTGAACATGAGGGTGGGCCGCCGGCCGAACTCGCCGATCCGGCGCTCCCGGGCCTGGCTCCACCGGGGGTGGTCCACGTTCGGGTTCACATTCGCGTAGAAGCCGTACTCGCTCGGCTGCATCTGCTTCCACGTGTTGACCGGCATGTGGTCGATGAGCTCGATCCGTACGATCGACTTGATGCTCTTGAACCCGTACTTCCACGGGACCACCAGCCGGAGCGGCGCCCCGTTCTGGTTCGGCAGCTCCTCGCCGTACAGCCCCGTGGCCAGGATCGTCAGCGGATGCATCGCCTCGTCCAGACGCAGCCCCTCCACGTACGGCCAGTCCAGGATCGGCCGGCGCTGCCCCGGCATCTCCGATGGCCGGAACACCGTGGTGAACCGCACGAACTCCGCCCCGGGTCGGGGCTCCGCCCGCTTCAGCACGTCCGCCAGCGGGATTCCCCGCCACGGGATCACCATCGACCACGCCTCCACGCACCGGAGGCGGTACGTCCGGTCCTCCACGGTGTGGGGCTTCAGGAAGTCCTCGAGGTGGTACTCCCCGGGTCGGTCGACCAGACCGCCGATCTCCACCGTCCACGGCTTCGGGTTGAACATGTGGGCCAGCTCCGAAGGATCCTCCTTGCCCGTCCCGAACTCGTAGAAGTTGTTGTACGTGGTGACGTGCTCGTACGGCGTCAGCTCCTCCTGGATCGCTGCCCCGCTCCCGTCCTCGGCCGGCCCGCCACGGGCCGACTCGCCGTTCGCCGAGTCGCACGCCAGCAGAGCCGAGGGCGCCGCCGCGGCGACCACGAGACCACGGGCCGTCCTGCCGATGAACTCGCGGCGTCTCACGTAGACGTCCTTCGGGGTGATCTCCGAGGACGGAATGTCGTTCGGCTTGCCGATCAGCATCACTCGCTCCTGGCTGGTTCTCCCTGTGGGAACGGGGCCGCGCCCCGAGGGCCGGCGGGCGGCCCGTGGCCGCAGCCCGCGTCTCTGCGTACCCTCCGCACCGGAGCAACGGTCCCCGGCGCCGTGGCCGCGGCGACCGGCACCCCCGCTCGCCGCGGCGGCCCGCTCTGTCGTCCCCGACCATGGCACCGTCCGTGCCATCCGGCGCCACGGGCGGCGTCGACGCCCCGACGCTCGCTGCGCCGACCGCCCCTGAACTCGCGCAATCTCCGACCCGCGTGGCGCTCTCCGGCCGCGCACCCGCCCAACCCACTGCGGCAGAGCCACTTGCGGGGCCCTCTGCCCAGCAGCCGCCCTGACCCCCCGTGTTTCATCCAGACGTTGAAACGTTGCAGCGTGCGACCGGTGAAACGGATATTGGGGGTATAGGCCGGTCCACCGACGGGCCGGGCGCTGCCTTCGCGGGCTCCCGGTGCGGCCCACCCGTCGCGCAGTTGGTGCTGCAACCTGTTGTCGTGCAAGGACTTGGGCGTCTGCGGACGCCCCGCGTCATGGCCCATCCCGCGGTGGCGGCCCGGATATCGCACCCGTAACGGGGTGATCGTGGAGGGGTAGCGAAGCCCGCGCCCGTCCGTGCGCGTCACGCGCTTCCGAGACGAGCCGATGAAGCCGACACTGCGACAGATCCTGCTGCTGGGGCTGGCCATAGCCGTGGCGGTCGCGCTGGTCCCGGCGGGTCTGGTCCTCGACCGCTCCCTCGAGGCGCGGCTGGAGGCCTCTGCGCGGGCGGACCTGAAGCGGGCGCCGATGGTCCTGGAGGACCGGAACGCGGCGCGGGCAGACGCGCTGATGATGCACGCCCGCGAGGTGGCGGCGACGCCTGGGCTCGCCGCGGCGCTCCTGTCCGACTCGACCACGGCCCACGGGCTGGTGGCGGGCCGTCCCGCGGAAGGCGAGCTCCCCGTGCTGGTGACCCCCGCGGGCGCGCCGCTTGTCGGGGCCCCGCCGGGGCCGGTCATGCTGGAGGCGACGCAGCGGGGCGAGTCGCCGGTGGACTTCGTCCGGCACGGCGGATCGCTGTTCGCCGTCTCCGTCGCCCCGGTCCTGGTGGACGGGGAGTGGCGGGGCGCCGCGGGCGTGGCCATCCCGGTGGACGCGGCCACGGCGGGCACGCTGGCCGGCCTCACGGCTTCGGACGTGGTCATCACGGCCGGTGACACGGTGGTGGCGACCACCGTGGAGCCGGAGCTGGCGCGGTCGCTGGCCGGCTCGGTGCCCGGCCCGGGCGGCGGAGTGCGGGAAGTCGAGGTCGCGGGCCGGAGCTACTGGGCGACGGCGTCGCCGCTGGGCGAGGTCGGGCGGGTCATCTTCGCGGTGGATGTGGCCCGGGAGCTGGCGATCCTCCCGGAGCTCCGCCGGGGCGCGCTGCTGGCCGGCGCGCTGGCGCTCGTGCTGGCGCTGGTCCTGGGCGCCGTGGTGGCGACGGGCGTCTCCCGTCCGGTCCGGGGCCTGGCCCGTGCGGCGGACCGACTGGCCCAGGGCGATTTCGACGCGCCGCTGGCCCCGTCGCGGGTGGAGGAGGTCGACCGGATGGCCCGGGCATTCGCCGACATGCGGAGCGCGCTCCGGTCGCGGTTGGCCGAGCTGTCGGCGGCGAACGAGGAGCTGGCGGAGCGGCAGGCGCGACTGCAGGCGCTGCAGTCGGAGCTGATCCGCCGGGACCGGCTCGCGGCCACGGGCCGGCTGGTGGCGGAGCTGGCCCACGAGATCCGCAACCCCGTGGCGAACATCCGGAACCTGCTGGAGGTCCTGCACCGGCGGCTGGAGGGCGACGAGGCGGGCCGCGAGTTCGCGGACCTGGCCATCGACGAGCTGCTGCGGATGCACGAGCTGGCGGAGCAGATGCTGGACATGAACCGGCCCATGGACCCGGGCGCGGCCCGGGCCGACGCGGGGACCGTGGTCGACCAGGTGGCCGCGCTGTTCGGCGCGGGCGATGACGCGTGGACGCTGGAGACCGAGGTCGAGGCCGTGCCCGACGTGGCGATCGGGCCCGACACGCTGAAGCAGGTTCTGCTGAGCCTGGCCCAGAACGCCCGCGAGGCGATGCCGGACGGCGGTCGCGTCCGGGTTACGCTCGAACGGGCCGGGGACCGGGCGGTGCTGGAGGTCGCCGACGAGGGGCCGGGCATCGATGAAGACGTCATGGACCGGATCTTCGACCCGTTCTTCACGACGAAGGGCGGCGTCAGCGGCGTGGGGCTCGGGCTCTTCATCGCCCAGGGCCTCGTGACCCGGGCCGGCGGTCGGCTGACCGCGCACAACGCCGAGGCGGGTGGCGCCGTGTTCCGTCTCGAGCTGCCGCTGGCCGGGCGGCCCGAGCCGCACTACAGCCGGGAGGTGTCGCAATGACCGAGACGCTGCAGGGGCGGATCCTCGTGGTGGACGACGACCGCGCGTTCCGGCTGTCCACGGCGGAGCTCTTGCGCCAGGACGGGCACACGGTCGCGCTGGCCGAGGACGCGTCCGCAGCGGCCGAGGCGCTGGAGGGCGGCCGCTTCGACCTCGTCCTCCTGGACCTCAGGATGCCCGGGCTGGACGGGCTGAGCCTGCTGGAGGTGCTCCGCAAGCGGGGCGAGGGCGTGCCGATCCTGATGGTGACGGGGTTCGGGAGCATCGAGACGGCGGTCCAGTCGCTGCACACGGGCGCCGACGATTTCCTGACCAAGCCGGTCGACCCGGACATCCTGTCCGCCCGCGTCGGCGAGCTGCTGGAGCGCCGGCCCGGCGAAGTGGAGGAGCGGGTGCCGGGGATGATCGGGCGCGCGCCGTCGATGCGGGAGGTCTTCGACGGGATCCGTCGCGTGGCGCCCACCGACTCCACGGTGCTGGTCACGGGCGAGACGGGCACGGGCAAGGAGCTGGTGGCCCGGGCCGTTCACGAGCTGTCCCGGCGCGCCGACCGGCCGTTCATCCCCGTGAACTGCGCCGCGCTGGCCGAGGGCGTCCTCGAGTCGGAGCTCTTCGGCCACGTGAAGGGCGCGTTCACGGGCGCCGTGAAGGACCGGAAGGGCCTCTTCGCGGCCGCGGATGGCGGCACGATCCTGCTCGACGAGGTGGGCGACATGAGTCTCCGGCTCCAGCAGCGTCTGCTCCGGGTCCTGCAGGAGAAGGAGGTGACACCCGTGGGCGCGGTCCGGGCCACGCCGGTCGACGCCCGCGTCATCGCCGCGACGAACCGGGAACTCCGGGCCGAGGCCGACGCCGGCCGCTTCCGCGAGGACCTGTTCTATCGACTCAACGTCTTCCAGATCCGGCTGCCGCCGCTCCGGGCCAGGCAGGGCGATATCCCGCTCCTCATCGAGGCCGCCCTGGACCGCGTGGCGGCCCGGCTCCCCGATGGCGCCCGGCCCACCGTCTCGCCCTTCGCCGTCCGGCTCCTGCGGTCGTACGGCTGGCCGGGCAACGTGCGGGAACTCATGTCGGTGGTGGAGAGCAGCGTCATCCGGGCGGAAGGCGGGCGGGTCGAGGCCCAGCACCTGCCGCGGGAGATCCGCGACGACGACCGCGACACCGACCACGGCGGCGGCCGGTACCAGTGCGAGCTCTCCCCCGCCGAGGAAGAGGCCGCCATCCGTGCGGCGCTGGACGAGACCGGCGGCAAGAAGACCCGGGCGGCCGAGATGCTCGGGATGAGCCGGACCACGCTGTGGCGGAAGATGAAGGAGTACGGGATCTAGAGGAGCCGGGGGTACACGGAGCCCCCGTTCGCGGCTAGCTTCGGTGCCGAGCCGGAACCGCAGCCCCGAGCCGATCGAATGCCGACCGCCCGTCACAGCCTGCTGAAGTGGATCGCCGCCGCCGTCTGGTACGTCGGCGCCGGCGTGCTCCTCTGGAAGGGCGCCGAGCGGCTCGTGGAGTCGGCGGCCTCGCTCGGGACGCTCTGGCCCGCGGTCGTGGGCGTCCTGGCCGTGGGGCTGGGCGCGCTCCAGGGCCGGACCCTGTTCCGCAGGGCGTGCGTCCGGAACCTCCGGCGGATCCGCGCGCTGCGATCGCCGCGGCCCTGGCAGTTCTTCCGGCCCGCCTTCTTCCTGGCCCTGGCCGCCATGATCGCCGCCGCCGTCGTGCTGTCGATGCTGGCCGAGCGCGGCCCCGTCGCGGCCGTCCTCGTGGGCGGTGTCGACTGGCTGATCGGCTTCTCGCTCCTCACCGGCAGCGCGGCGTTCTGGAGCCGTGCGCCGGAGACGGGCCCCCAGGCTGGAGCCGAAACGGTCCGAGGCCCCCAGGCTGAAACCGGAACGGTCCGGGGCCCCCAGCCTTGAGCCGAAGCGGTCCCGGGCCCTGCGCCGGAGGCCGACGTGAGGACCCCTTAGGCCCCGCCGGCCGCCGGCCCCGCCCCATGGCCGGCGTGGCTACTCCACCGCCTCCTCGATCCGGACCACGGCGGCGAAGCCCTCGTCCTCGGACGGCGGCTCGAAGGCCACGACCATCTCCGCGAACGAGCCCCGGGGCACCGACCGGTCGCGCTCCCGGTTCCGGCGCCACGCGACGTGGCGGGGCGTGTCCATCCACACGGCGATGGCCGGCGCCCCGGCGTCGCGGGCAATGGCCAGGAGCCGGCGACGCCGCGTGCGGCTGAGCGACGTCGCGTCGAAGCAGACCACGTCGTCCGCCTCCAGTGCCTCGCGGGTGCGGCCGTAGGCGAGGCTCCAGACGTCGTCCTCGATCGCCTCGTCGAACTCGGTCCCGAACTCCTCGAGGCGGATCCGGTCCGGCGAGACGAGCGTGCGGAAGTTCCGCTCGGCCCAGGTCGTCTTCCCCGATGCGGGGAGCCCGATCATCACCACGAGCACGGGCGCTCCATCGGCCGGTCGGTCCCGGGGTGCTGCCGGCTGACTTCGGCCGTCATGGCACACCCCCGGCTGACCACTGCGGGACCTTCATGGCGGGCTCCCGGCTACCCAGCCGCTGGGGCTCCGGCCCGGACGTGGGCCACGATCTCGTCGGCCTGGTCCCACGCCTTCTCGATGCACGCGTTCATGGCGACGCCGTAGTACGAGCTCCCGGCGACCCACAGCCCCGGGTGCGCCTCCAGCCGCCGGTGAATGGCGTCCATACGGTCCCGGTGGCCCACGGTGTACTGGCCGATGCCCAGCGGCCAGCGGTAGACCCGGGTCAGCTCCGGCTCGGCCGTGATCCCCATGGCGTCCTCGAGGTCCGCCCGACACTGCCGGAGCAGCACCCCGCCGGGCTCGGAGACCGCCGCCGGGTCGTGCGCACCGCCGATCATGCACCGCAGCAGCACCTTCCCGTCCGGCGCCCGGCCCGGGAAGATCGACGAGTCCCAGAGGCACCCGAGGATCCGCGGCCCCTCGCCCCGCGGCACCAGGAACCCGAAGCCGTCGGCGTCCGGGACCGCGGCCGCGTCCCACGCCATGGCCACCACCGCCAGCCCCGCGGTCTCGATCGCCGCCACCGTCTCGCTTAGCTCCGTGTCCAGCTCCCGCACGAGCGGCGCGGCCCGGGGCGACGGGATGGTGACCACCACGGCGTCGGCCCCGATCACGTCGCCATCGGCGAGCGTGACGCGCCAGGGGCGGTCCGTGGGCCCGCCGGGCCCGCCGACGGCGCCCTCCGCGGGCCCCGCGGGGGTTCCAGCCGGGTCACGGGGACCGGCCGGGCTCCCTGGACCGGAACGCCCCGGTCCTCGGGTCACCGACGCCACCGGAGCGTCCGTCCGGACCGTGCCCGCCGGGAGCGCGTCCACCAGCCCGCGGATCAGGGTGTCGAGCCCGTCCTCGAACGAGGTGAGGTGACCCCCGGGACCGGCCGGGCCGCCCGGCGCGGTGAGCTCCTCCACGTCCTCGCCACGGGCCCGCCGCGCCGCCACTTCCTTCTTCGCCGCCCTGCGCTCCTTCATCCGCGCAATCATGGCCTTCACGAGCCCGCCGTGCTCCGCCTCCATCTTCGCCATCTTCGGGAAGCTGCTCCGCAGGCTGAGCTCGTGGACATTGCCGGCGAAGACGCCCGAGACCATGGCGTCGATCAGGACCGACGCGGCCTCGGGGCCGATCCGCCGGGCGGCGAAGTCGTAGATGGTCTCGTCGATGTCGTCGGGCCGGGAGCGGGCGAACGGTTCCGCGAAGACCCGGAGCCGGCCGCGGAGGCTCAGCAGGCCGCTCCGCAGGAACCCGACCGGCCCCGTGGGCACCTCGTGGAGCGTGCCGCCCCGGTAGATGAACCGCTTGCCGGCCGTCTCGTCCGCCGGGAGGAGCGCGTCCTCGAGCCCGATGCGACGGACCAGCTCCAGCGTCCGGGGCGCGTTGTCCAGGAACCCGTTCGGGCCGTTCTCTATCGTGTAGCCGGCGGCCCGCTCGGTCCGGATGTTCCCGCCGGGCGCCGGGCCGGCCTCCAGCACGACCACCTCTACGTCCGCGCCGGCGGACTCCGCCTTCTCCAGCACGTTGACGGCGGTGGTCAGCCCGGTGACCCCGCCGCCCACGATCACGACTCGCTTCACCTGCGGACTCCTCGGTTCAATCCGGGCTCCGCGCCCGTCAGACCGTGCGCGAGAAGACCGGTGTCTCCTCTTCCTCCGCCTCGGACTCCGCCCTCGCCTGCCCCTTCTCCGTCAGGTACCGGTCGAACTCCATGCAGACGTTCCGGACGAAGAGCCGGCCGCGGGGCGTGACCCTGAGCGCGTCGTCGTCCTCCTCGACGAACCCGGCATCGCGGACGGCATCCAGGCGGGCCAGCGCGTCGGCGAAGTAGTCGTCGAAGCGGATCCCGAACCGCTCGTTCACATCGGGCTTCGAGACCCGGAAGTTGCACATGATCTCCTGGATCACGTACTGCCGGATCACGTCGTCCTCGCTCAACAGGTAGCCCCGCTGGACCGGGAGCCGGTCGTCGTCCAGCGCCTGGTAGTAGCGCGAGAGCTTCTTCTCGTTCTGGAAGAACGCCTGCTGCACCTCGCCGATCCCCGAAATCCCGACAGCGACCATGTCCGACGCCGGCATCACCGTGTAGCCCATGAAGTTGCGGTACAGCCGGTTCTCGTGGGCGGCCACGGCCAGCTCGTCCTCGGGCAGCGCGAAGTGGTCCATCCCGATGGGCTCGTAGCCGGCGTCCAGGAACTTCTCCATCGCCATGAGATACAGCTCGAGCTTGGTCTCCGGGCTCGGCAGGTCGGCCTTGTCCAGCTTCTTCTGGTGGCCCCGGATCCACGGGACGTACGCGAAGCTGTAGGCGGCGACCCGGTCGGGCCGGAGCCCGATGATCTTGTCCAGGTTCGTGGCGAACGTCTCGGGCCGCTGCTTCGGCAGCCCGTAGATCAGGTCCACGTTGATGCCCTCGGTGAAGCCCTGCTCGCGGGCCAGCTCGATGAGCTCCGCGGTCTGGTCGTAGGTCTGGTTCCGGGTGATCGCCTCCTGGACCTCGGGCGTCAGGTCCTGGACACCCATGCTCAGCCGGTTGAACCCGAGCTCCGAGAGCGTCTCCAGGTGGTCGCCGGTGGTGACCCGGGGATCGACCTCCAGCGCGATCTCGGCGCCATCGGCGAACGTGAAGTGCTCCCCGATCTTCCCGAACAGGCCCCGGAGCTGGTCCGGCGAGAAGTACGTCGGCGTCCCGCCGCCCCAGTGCATCTGGACCAGGGTCCGCCGGTCCGGCAGCTCCGCGGCCAGGAGGTCGATCTCCCTGTGGAGGTACTCCATGTACTTCTCCGCGACGGGCATGTGGGGCGTGATCACCACGTGGCAGCCGCAGAAGAGGCACCGGTGCTCGCAGAACGGCAGGTGCACGTACAGGCTCAGCGGCTCGTCGCCCTCGGCGTTCGACGCCGCCAGCTTCTGCCGGTACTCGGCCTCGCCCACCTCCTCGGTGAACTCGACCGCCGTGGGATAGCTCGTGTACCGCGGCCCCGGCCGGTCGAACCGCTGCACCGTCGCCAGGTCGACGCTGACTGTATGGTCCGTCATCTCATCCACCCCTCGTCTCTCGTCGTCTTCGCCCACCGCTCAGCCCCGCTCGCCGTCCGCCGCTCGCCGTCAACCGCGAGCCGCCAACCGCCAACCGCGAGCCGCCAACCGCGAGCCCTCAGCCCCGCCCCTGCACCCGCTCCACCAGGAACTTCACCTGGTCCGGGTCCGTCGTCCGCTCGATCCCGTGGCCGAGGTTGAAGATGTGACCCGGCTCGGGGCCGGCCTCCTCCAGCACCCGGTCGATCTGACGGCCCAGCTCGTCGCGGGGCGCGAACAACGCCGCCGGATCGAGATTACCCTGAACCGCCAAGTCCGGTCCCAGGATGCGGCGGGCCTTCGAGAGCGGGAGCCGCCAGTCGATGCCCATGACGTCGACCTCCGCCGCCTTCGCGTCCTCCAGCAGCGTGGCGCCCTGGTTCGGGAAGTAGATCAGCGGCACGTCGTGCTCCCGCAGCGCCTCCACGACCCGCTGCACGGCCGGGAGCGCGAAGTCTCGGTAC
>JAWVYT010000007.1:0-22463 GCA_033722595.1 Longimicrobiales bacterium | reverse complement strand
GACCCACCCCGAGACACGGAGGCACCTTCAACCTCTGGCCGCGAACGCCGCCACGCCCACCATACCGCCGTCGTTGCCGTACGCCGCGGGGACGATCTTCGAAAAGGACGCGACTCGACTGTGCGCGCTCCGCCGTGCTTCCCTGACGACGGCCTCGAAGAAAGGGTCGTGCCCGATTTCGTCGTTCAATGACCTCGAGGCGACCGGTACTCCGCCTCCCAGGGTGATCACGACAGGATTGATCAGGTTCATGAGCCAGCTGACTGCTCGGCCCAACCACTTGCCACCCTCCGCGAGCGCTTCGACCGCCTGCTCCCGGCCAGCCGCGGCAAGCCGCACGACCTCGGGAAAATCACGGACGTCCGAAGTCCCCGACCGCCGCTGGAACGCATGGACAATGGCGGGAGCGCTCGCCAGTGTTTCGACGCAGCCACGGGAGCCGCAGCTGCATCGGATCGTGGGCCCATCCGTCACCTTCAGGTGTCCTGGATAACCGGCGTGATGGTCATCCCCCAACACGAGATCGCCGCCCACGACCATGGCTCCTCCGACGCCCGTGCCGACCACGAAGTGCGCGAAATGTCCGCCCGACCGTTGCAGATGGCTGTACTCAGCCCATGCCGAGGCCCGGCCATCATTCATCACGACGACGGCGCCTGCCGACGGCATGACCCTTTCGATCTCCGGGCGCCAGTCGACCTCGCGATAGCCTTCGAAATGCCCGGCATTCAGAACGATCCCGTCGCGATCGACGGTGCCGGTCGTGCTGATCCCGACGGCTTCCGGCCCGGACTCCGAGGCCTCATGCCTGGCAACAATGCTCAGCACGGCTTCCCGGACTGTATCGAAGTGCCTGGTGGCGAGCTCGTGCGGCTCGAACCGCTCTACGATGGCCGGCCGGCCCGGCGGGGTCACATCCACGATGGAGTGCTTGACGGAGGAGCCACCGATGTCCAGCGCGAGCACCAGCATGATCCGTCCCCCGTGATAATGGTGATGGAGTCATCCGAGCTTTCATGATAGGCAAAGCCCAGCGGCGGCCCAACGCTTCCATGTGCACATCCGGAACCGCTTCTCCGAACAGGCGGAGGTCGACCGGTGATCCTCATCCGTGGCGAGCTGGAACTGGAGCGCGTCCAGGATGGCACGGGACACCTCCTCCTGCATGGCGAAAAACTGTGCCAAACACTGAGCCAACGCCCACCGACACGGGCCAACGGCGAAATCGACGCGAACGCGCCTTTCTGGGAGGGAAACCGCCCAGCGCTCACTGACGCCCACTGGCGGAAAACTGCTTGCGCACGCTCTCTGAACCAGCTGGGCTAACCGCCCGAAAATATCTCACCCCTACACCAGCGGCTCTAGTCGCAGAGCCGCTCCACCCCCGCTGAACGGTCAGGTCCAGACCTTCCGCAGTAGCGAAGCGAAGGCGGGTCGGATCACGAAACCCGCAGCAGCAGATATGGCGGCGGCCACGCACGCAGCGATCAACGGCAGCACCGAACCGAAGACGAATGTCATGCCCAGTACGAACCCGAATATGTACTCCGCCCGGTAGACCGGAAGGACGAGGCCGGAGGCCAGCACGCCGAAAAACA
Source organism: Longimicrobiales bacterium (assembly GCA_033722595.1). Lineage (GTDB taxonomy): Bacteria > Gemmatimonadota > Gemmatimonadetes > Longimicrobiales > RSA9 > JAWVYT01. The sequence goes on along the minus strand of JAWVYT010000007.1, from coordinate 20,865 downwards.
GAAGCGAGGAGGTGGAGTCATACCCCGCTGTGAAAGCTGCTGAAAGCGCGATTCCAACCATCGCCGCGCCGACGAATCCCGCCCCGGCCCTGGTGACGGCACCGTCGTCGTTTCTGGCACGTCCAGCGACCACGCGGGACGCCACCCACCCTAGCCCGGGCAGGATCAGCAGACCCCACCAATTGGAGATCGCCGGCAGGTCCGGGTTTGCAAGGAGGTGATGGCTCTTTACCCCCCCGTGCGTGAGTTCCCACCCGAGGTGAAGGGCGGCGGCCAGGACGGCGAGGCCCACACCGTACGGCACCAGGCTGTGCGTCCTTCCGTCCGTCATGTCGCTCCTCAGCTCGGTTGGTCAGCTCGAACCTCCCGCCCCACTACGATCACGCTGCCGGAAAAGTTGCTCACCAGTCCTCGAACCCGAACGGCCTGGGACCGGCCCGGTGCGCGGGGCCAGGATAGACTGGGCTACACCACCACAACGACGTGACCCAAGGCATACGGTGATCGGCCAGCGCGGAAATCGACGCGAATGGGCCGTTCCAGAAGGGAAACCGCCCAGCGCCCACCAGCGCCCACTGGGGGAAAAACTGCGCGTAGGGCAGGCGCTCTGAACCGGCTGAGCAAACCGCTCGGCGCGTGGGGTCGGAACGGGGTCTGAATCAGCGCTCGTATTCGGCCAGCCGGTCACTGCTTCGGACAGCCGCCTCGAAGTGCAGCTGCCTGGCAGCCAGGTATTGTGGGTCGGCGAAGAACGCCTCTCGGGCTCGCCGGTTCGGGAAACGGATGGTAGCGACCCGATTGACGGGGACGTCGGAATCCGACTGGACGACCTCCGACACCCGGAATTCGTGCATGACCCGTCCCCCATATCGATCGAGTACCGGGGCGATCGCACGGCGGTACTTCGAATACTCATCAGCGTCTGCGATATCCATAGCCAGCTGGATCTCGACGGGGGCCGAGGGGATCGCGGTCGTGGAGGTGTCGTCGGCTTCCGGTGAGCGCGTGGCGCGGATCTGCGCATCGACGTAGGCGACGAAGTCTTCGTGAAACTCGGCCCGAGCGACCGACCAGTACGCGTCGAAGTGTCGGGTCTGCGCCCACATCCGGATGACGAGCTCGTACGATGTAGCGACGTCCTCGGCGACAAGGCCTTGTTCCGCCAGGTTGAACTGGAGCTCGTACAGCCGGAAGAACGACTGGTAGAAGGTGTGGCGGCGGGCGGAGGCTTCGTCTTCGAAGGGGCGGATATCTGCATACAGCTCCGCGAGTCGGTCATTCGAGGCGAGTTCCATGATGGCCGTCTGGGAGGCGAGGAGGAGATCCTTCGTCATCTCGGCCCGGGCCATTCTCGTGTTCTGGCGGATCTCGCTCGCCACGTACACCAGCGTAATGACCACGACGACCGCGCCGATGATCTCGCCCATGGCCCCGACCGCTTCCCAGTTGACCGGACGTTTCCATCGCTCGACCAGGCGCCGGATGTGGTCGCTCATAGGCATATCGTCGTGGCCATATTTGTGGGCACCGACACGGGAAGGGACACGACCCGGGTAGCCGCTCCGTCACACGAACTGGTCCGCACTACCGGAGTGGCTGCAGGCGATCCCAGCTGAAGGGATCCACTATGCTGTGGATTTCAACCCAGGAAATACGGTAGCTGCCTTACAGATTGCCGTCAAACTTGGATCGTAGAACCGCAATACGGAGACCCGGAAATGGCGGAATCGTGCCCAGCGCAGAGACCCAGCTACGGTCCGCACTGAACGCTCTCGACCCTAGGCCCGTCTATGGTCTGGTGACGCGTGAAGCAAAGTCCCCGCCCATTGCCGCAGCCGGACATTCCGGACCGGGAAGGAGCTACCGTCCCACCCGTGCGACCAGCTCCGGAAGCCAGTTCTCGACGTAGACCACATCCCCGGGAGCCTGGGGCAAGCTGCGGATCATGACGAAATGCTGGTCGTCGGGTGCGACGTCGTACTCGGGGCGGTTGCGGGCCGACCGGTACTGCTCCGCCGAGAACAGCACCTGTGGGGAGCCCAGGCCGAGCGTCGGGCCCGGAGTGACGCTGACGGTCATGAACCGACCGCCGCTCTTGTAGAAGAGCTCGCGCCCGCTGTGGGCCCAGCGCGGCTCGTTGCCGCCGTCGCGCGATACGAGCCGGACGGAGGCGATGCCCGGGAATGGCGCCACGTAGATCTCGTCCCGGCCGGTCGCGGTTCCGGCGAACGCGATCCATCGGCCGTCGGGTGACAGGGCGATCTGGGTAGTGTTGCTGTTGTCCGTCAGCAGGGGGACGACCGCGGTGTCGCCGTCGAGACGCCGGGCCCGGATGTTGGCAACGCCGCCCTCCTCGTCCGACCGGAACACTATCCATTCCCCGTCGGGCGAGAGCTCTCCCTCCCACACGCCGAAGGTATGGCGCACCAGCAGCTCGGCGGGCGCGCTCCCATCCACCGGCATGCGGTACAGGTCGTAGTCGTCCTGCGTACCGCCACCCCTGCGATTCGAGGAGAAGACCAGGGATCGGCCGCCGGGGGCCCAGGCCGGTCGCCAGTTGACCGTCCCCTCCTGCGTAAGCTTCTGGCGGGTGCCATCGGTCCGCCGGATCCACAGCTGGGTCGTCTGGTCGTGGAGGCTCACCGCGAGAGCCCGTCCGTCCGGCGACAAGGCGGGATAGTGGAAATCGCCGCGCCAGGCCGAGTCCAGTGGCACAGCGCTGCCGTCGCGGGCGACCCACATCAGCTCCGCCGGCGCTCTTCCGCCGACGGTCGTGGCATAGAGCACCGTCCCGGCGGCGGACATCGTGAAGCTGCCTGGAACCACATCGGTGATGACCGGCACGGCGCCGGTGGTCGCCTCGAGCCGGTCGAGGTCGAACCCCATGGCGTATAGCCCGCCGTCGCGGTCGGTGTAGACGACGTGGCCCGTGGGAGAGTACCAGGCTCCGACGGCGCCCCGAACCAGGGTCCGGCCTCGATCCGACCGGAAGTCCAGGACACCGACGTCCGACTCGATGGCGCAATTGCCCGGGCAGGCGGTATACAGGAGCCCCGAGCTTTCCGGCAGCGGAGAGAGCGTGGGCGTCGTTCGCCTCACCAGAACGGTGTCCTGGGTGGCGGGTCGGCTGGCGCCCCCGGCGGCGCTGATGCGTTCCAGGCCGACGGCCCCCGCATAGACGATGGTACCGTCGTCCAGCCAGGCGGCGGCGGAGTAGGTCAGATCCGTATTCTCGGCGAGGGTGACGGATCCGCCGCCATCGATCGGCACCTTCTTGAGCTGACCATCGAGAGTCCGATACCCCACCCATCTCCCATCCGGGGAGAAGAACGGCGAAATCGCGCCCTCGGTCCCGGTCATCGGCGTAGCGAGGTGGTCCCCGCGAGGCTTGCGCATCAGCTGCTGCGTGCCGCCGACGAGGTCGACATACACGATGCTGGATCCGTCGGGCGCGATCGTGGCCTGGGTCCCCACCCGCTGGATACCGGGGTCGAGCAGGTCTCCGAGCGCGTGCTGCCACAGCACGACCCGCTGCCGGCTGGTTTCCGCCGCGGGTCCCGGCCGCAGCCATCCCAGGGCCGCGAATCCGGCGGCCAGAACCGCCGCCGCGGCGAGGGCGGCGACAGCGAGTCGTCCCGCCTGCTCGCCGCCCGTGGCCGCTGCGGGGATCGCCGTGGTCTCGAAGGTCGGATTCTCGAGCGCCGCCGCGAACGCGCTCGCCGTCTCGAACCGGTCGGCCGGCAGCTTCTCGAGCGCCTTCCCGAGAGCGGCTGCCACGTTGGGCGCGACATTCCTGCGCAGGCTCGTGACCGGCGCCACGGGCTCGGCGATGATCTTCATGATGACCTGCTGCGCCGACCCCCCGAGGTGAGGCGGCTGCCCGGCCAGCATCTCGTAGAGCACACTCGCGAGCGAGTAGACGTCGCTCCTCGGCCCGATGTCCTTGTCGGCCGTCGCCTGCTCCGGGCTCATGTAGTGCGGCGTCCCCAGCGACATTCCGGTCTCGGTCATCCGCCCGCCGGCCGCCGCGCTCACCGCGAGCGCGATCCCGAAGTCGGCCACCATCGGCCGGCCGTCGTGCAGCAGGATGTTCTCGGGCTTGATGTCCCGGTGGACCACGCCCTGCCGGTGCGCGTAGTCCAGCGCGTCCGCCACCTCGGTCGTGATCCGGACCGCCTCGTCGACGCCGAGCTGCGTCTCGCGGTCGAGCCGGTCCCGGAGCGTCTCGCCCTCGATGTAGGGCATGACGTAGTAGAGGAAGCCGTCGGCGGTGCCCGAGTCGAACAGCGGCAGGATGTGCGGGTGCTGGAGGCTCGCCGTGGTCTTGATCTCCTGCACGAACCGGTCGGCGCCGAGCACGGCGGCCAGCTCGGGACGAAGGACCTTGATGGCGACCTGACGGTCGTGCTTCAGGTCCCCGGCCAGGTAGACGGTGGCCATGCCGCCCTGACCGAGCTCTCGTTCGATGCGGTAGCGATCGGCGAGGGCGTCAGAAAGCCGATGGAGGGGTTCCGACATGACAGCCAAGATGTGGTTCCGCGATCGCCGGCGCCAGACACGTGGCAGGTGGTACGCGCGGGAGATCTCACTGGGGCGGGTCGCGCACCCGGGAGGTCGCGATCTGACGTGCGCGCGAATCAGTGTTCGAAACGATCCCCTCTCTTCGTCCGGCAAGGCCACGTGGCCCTTACATGGGAACGCCTGGCTCCGATCCCCGGGATCCGCGCGCAGGTCGGCCCGGGGGTGCACCCCCAGGGGGGTACTCGGCGTGGTGCCGTGCCAGGACGAGCGTAAGAAGGGACCCCACGCTCAGGATCCTCCCCGCGCCTGGCCAGCCATTCCCCTCAGCCAGACGTCTTCCATGTTCCGCAGCGGGACGGCCCTCCAGGGACTGGACAACCCCTGCACTCGGCTGCTCACCACGTGCATCTCGTAGTCCGGGAACAGGGCGGTCACGGGCAGGTCCATCCGGAGTATGGCCCCGAGCTCGGCGTAGATCCGGTCCGTGGCCTCAGGGTCGATGCTGGCCTCTGCCCGGTCGATCAGCGCGGCGACCCGGGCGTTCTGATAGCCAAGGTACGATGCTCCTGCCGGTCAGTAATGGATGATGAGCGGCAAGTCCGGCCGCGCGTCGAACGTCTTGCCCTGCCGGCGATTGTCGAAGGTGAGCTCGAGCACGTGCTCGGCGGCCGGCCACGGAGCCGGGGGGTCATCCAGACCGGGTCGGGCATAGCGTATCGCGGTCCCATCACCATGAGAAACGGCATCCCGGAATGGGCGTCGACCACGTAGCCACCCAGCTCGTCCCACCACTCTTCTACCTGGAACTGAGCCGGCAGCGGACGGACGTCCGGATCGACTCGATGTAGCGCCAGGGCGAACGGCGATGCCCCGTGTTACGCCAATCGGCCCGCTCTCGATGGGGTGGATGCCAGGATGCCGCTCGCTGCCCGGGACCGCGTCCCGCTATCGAAGCGCTCGCGCCCGCGAGTACCGCCGCCCATATTGGACTCGCACCCTCGACCGCGGAGCATCATGGAGACCCCACCCCAGTCGGACCCGGCGTTCGATGGCGAGTGCGCCTTCGCGCTGAGCACCGGCAAGCAGGGCGTCGCCGGGCGCCAGGACCTGGCGTTCGAGCAGGACGGGCGCCGGTACCTGTTCTCGAACCGCGTCGCCCGCTTCCTCTGGAAGGTCCTGCCAGGCCGCCGGGCGAAGGCCGAAGCCACCTGGGCCGGCGATTGAGCGGCAGGCCTGCGAGCCCGCAGCGTAGTCGGAGCCGGACGCTGCGCTCGTCCGCCGCCCTCGTTGCGGTCGCCATACTGGGCTGCGCGCCGGCCGCCGACGCACCTGCGACCCCTGATCGCACCGGCGCTGCACACGCTCGGGCGACGCCGGCACCGATCCGAGGGGTCCGATCGTTTCTCACCGGGTGGCCCGCCCGTGCGGGAGGCGACGCCATCCACGTGGTCGTCGAGGTGCCGGCGGGAACCTCAGAAAAGTGGGAAGTCGACGCGGCGACCGGAGCCCTGGTGCTGGAATTCGAAGACGGCGCGCCCAGGATCGTGCGCTATCTGGCCTATCCCGCCAACTACGGCATGGTGCCGAGAACGCTTCTCCCGTCGGAGGAGGGCGGCGACGGCGACCCCCTGGACGTAGTGCTGCTGGGATCGGCGGTGGAGCGGGGCCGGGTCGTCCAGGCCCGGCCGGTGGGCCTGTTGCGTCTGCTGGACGGCGGCGAGCGGGACGACAAGATCATCGCCGTGCCGGCCACGGGACCGTTCGAGGGGGTGCACTCCATGGAGCAGCTGGAGGGCCGCTACCCCGGCGTGCTGGAGATCCTCGAAACCTGGTTTACGCGCTACAAGGGCGCGGGCGCCATCGTGTCCGAGGGCTTCGCGGACCGGGCGGAGGCCCTGCGCATGATCGAGGGGGCGGCGGCGGCCTTCGACGCCCGTGCGAGCCGCCTGCGATGAGCACGTTCGCCGAGACACGCGTGAAGTTCGTCGGGCGCGACGCGGCCCGGAGGCGCGGCCAGCGAATCGATGACCCCGTCGGGCTCGATGTCCCACACTGCGAGGTGGCTCGCACCCTGCAGAACGCCGACACGCGGGCGTCCGACTCGGAGCCTACCATGCCTCGGGGATTTCCTTGACGAAGACTCCGGAGCCCGAGGTATAGGCGAGCTGCGTGTCGTCGGCGGAAAATCGGACGTGCCCGATGAACTGGCCTCGCGGCTCCACCACGACGGTGGTATCCCGGACCGTTTCCAGGTCTACGAGCCGGATCATGTACTGTTCATCAGCCGAGTCGCAGCCCAGGGTCCAGTAAAGACAGTCCCCTGGCTCGCCGTCCTATGGCCCCTCTAACGCCGGCGGATCTACATCAAGGTCTGACCGCGGGCCGCGTGAGAGGATTCGGGCCAGCTCACGAGCGCGGAGCCCGAAAAAAACTTGACATGAACCGGCCGGCGTATCATAGGTTCGGTGCTGACCTTCGTAGGCGCACCTTGGACTCCGGTTTGGTAAACTGAGCGTACCCGAGTTTCGTCACACGAGAACAGCGCTTTGCGGGCAAGCTCTCCTTCCGCAATGTTGCTCGAGGCGGCCCGGTAGTCCCACCGGGCATCATCCTCCAATGCCCCCACGGAAAGGAAGAGATCGTATGCTTCTCCTCCATCGGAGCAGGATTTCATTCGCGATCGCCGTCCTGACAGTGATCCTCGCGCTCCCGACGCTCCTGGCCGCCCAGCAGATCACGGTGACCGGGACGGTTCGGGACGCCGACACGGCGGAACCCATCGAGGGGGTCGCGGTCCGGGTGATCGGTCAGGAAGGTGGTGTCTTCACCAACTCGGCCGGCCAGTACCGTATCGAGGCCCCATCCGACGGACGGCTGCAGTTCTCCCGCATCGGGTACTCGAGCCTGGAGACGGACATCAACGGGCTGACGACCGTCGATGTGCTCCTTACGATGACGGCTACGCAGCTCGATGCGCTGGTGGTCACCGGGTACCAGACCCAGCGGCGGGGGGATATCACCTCCGCCGTTTCTACGGTGAACACCGAAGCCATCGAGATGGAGACGTCGGCGAGCGTGCTCCAGCGGCTGGACGGCGCGGTTCCGGGCGTCGTGGTGGAGAACAGCGGGTCACCCGGATCGCGGAGCACGGTCCGGATCCGCGGGGTGAGCTCCTTCCAGAACAACAACCCGCTCTACATCATCGACGGCCAGCCGGTCGAGGAGACGTACGCCAACTTCCTCAACCCGCACGACATCGAGGATATCCAGGTGCTGAAGGATGCGTCCGCCGCATCCATCTACGGCTCCCGGGCGAGCAATGGCGTGATCATCATCACGACCAAGAAAGGCCGGCAATACGGCGGGCCAGAGTTCTCGGTGGATGCCCGCTTCGGCCTCGCACAGCCGATCCGCGGCTACGATGACTTCCTGATGAACGACCCGCTCGACTACTTCGAGTTCGAGCGTCGTCGGTACGTGAACTCAGGGCAGGCGATCCCGGGCTGGCTGACCGCGATCTACGGCGATCCGGACAACCCGTCGATCCCGGAGTACGTGTACGTCGGTGACAACATCGACTCCTCGACGGACCAGTGGGGCCGGTGGATCAACGTGGACGAGAGCCAGTACTCGTATCCCAATCAGAACAGCCTGATCATGCCGGGCAGCCCGGGGACCAACTGGTGGGACGAGGTCTTCGGCACGGGCGATGTGAAGGACGTCAACGTGGCGGTCCGCGGCGGCAGCCAGACCGCCCGCTACTCGGTCGGCGTGAACTATTTTAACCAGCTCGGCACCGCGATCTTCAACGAGTTCGAGCGGGGCACGATCCGGCTGAACACCGACTTCACCACCGGCCGGCTGACCATCGGCGAGAACCTCACGATGGCGTTCGAGGAGAGCTACGGCGGCCTCGCCAGTGACAACCTCGGCGAGGACAACATCATCGGGAAGAACATCCTGATGCAGCCGGTGATCCCCGTCTACGACATCGGAGGGAACTACGCGTCGGGCAAGGCGACGGGGCTGGGGAACAACACGAACCCGGTGAAGCTCGCCGAGAACGGTCAGGACAACCGGAGCACCAACACGCGGATCTTCGGGAATGTGTTCGTGCGGCTGGCCCTGACCGACTGGATGGACGCGAATTCGAGCCTCGGGATCAACAAGGGCAACGGGCTCTACTGGGGGTTCAACCCGATCTTCCCGGAGAACTCCGAGCCCACGCTGGTCAACTCGATCTACGAAGGCCAGTGGACCTTCACGACCTACACCTGGAACAACACGCTCACCCTGAACCGGGAGTTCAGCGACCGGCACAACGTCAACATGCTGCTCGGGCAGGAGGCCATCTGGGGTTCCAGCCGGAACGTCGACGCGAGCATGGCGGACCTGGTCTCGACGAGCCTGGACGCCCGCTTCATCCAGGGGGCGCTCGGCGACCCGGACACGCGCAACGTGACCAGCTCCGGCGGTGAGAGCGCGCTCCTGTCCTTCTTCGGGAAGGTCGACTACAACTACGACGCCCGCTACTACCTGAGCGGGACGCTGCGCCGGGACGGCTCGTCCCGCCTGTCGGAGGAGAACCGCTGGGGGACGTTCCCCGCGTTCAGCGCCGGCTGGCGCATGTCGGAAGAGTCGTTCATGCAGGACGTGGATCTCATCACCAACCTGATGCTGCGCTTCGGCTGGGGCGTCACGGGGAACCAGAACATCGCGGCGGGTCGCACGGTCGACTGGTTCGGTGGGTCCGTGGGCACATCGTTCTACGACATCAGCGGGAGCAACACCAGTGTCGTGCCGGGGTACCGCCAGGTCGCCATCGGCAACCCCGAGCTGCAGTGGGAGGAGAACGAGTCCGTGAACCTGGGCATGGACGTCGAGTTCCTCGGCGGGACGACGCGATTCGCGCTGGACGTCTACCAGCGTGACTCGGACAACCTGCTGTTCAATCCTCCGCTGCCGGCTACGGCCGGGTTGGCCAGCGCCCCGATCGTGAACGTCGGCGAGGTGCGGAACCGCGGGTTCGACGCAGAGGTCGCCTTCCGCGGCACGTTCAGCGACGACATCGACTGGGGCGTGAGCCTGAACGCTTCCGCCTACACCAACGAGATCGTCCGGATCGACGGGGACCGGGACTTCTTCTTCGGCCCGATCACGACGAGGACGGCCACCCAGTCCGTCACGATCAACGAGATCGGCCACCCCATCGGCTCGTTCTACGGCCTCGAGCATGTGGGCTTCTTCCAGAGTCAGGCGGAGATCGATCAGCTGAACCAGGCCGCACAGACGGCGACCGGAGACCCCAGTGCCGAGTACCAGGCCGGCGCCGCACCCGGTCGGTTCCGCTTCGCGGACATCAACGGGGACGGCATCGTGAACGCCGAGGACCGCACGATCATCGGCAATCCGCACCCCGACTTCACGGCCGGGCTCAACCTGAACCTGAGCTGGCGTCGCTGGGACCTCGCCGCGAACCTGTTCGGCACCTTCGGAAACGATATCTTCGACGTGCAGAAGGAGTTCTACGTCTTCGCCGTGTTCCCGATGAACGTGCGCCAGGACCGCCTGACGGATTCGTGGACGGAGGACAACCCGAACGCGAAGTACCCGCGTCTGGACGCCAACGACACCTTCAGCCAGGCACCGAGCAGCTTCTACGTGGAGGACGGCTCCTATGTCCGGCTGCGCAGCCTGCAGCTGGGCTACGATATCCCCGACGACCTCGTCCGCGGTGTCCGCAATGCGCGGGTGTACATCCGCGGCGAGAACCTGTTCACGATTACCGGCTACGACGGGCTGGACCCGTCGCTCCCGGCGCTGAACGCGTTCGCTGCGGGCATGGACGTGCGCGACCAGGCCCGTGGAATCGACCGGGGTGTCTACCCCACGAACCGCATGATCAGCATAGGGTTCGGCCTCGGCTTCTAGCGACGATGCAGAGCACCGAGGGAATGTCCAAACCCGACAGGACCCGAATCTCTACGAAAGGCACGAGCATGAAGGGATCAACGAAGTTCATCGCGATCGGGATCGTGGCGGTGGCCACCATGGCCTGGGGCTGCGACGACTTCCTCGAGGCACCCCCGAAGGGACAGCTGGACGCCTTGACCCTCGCCAACGGCGACGGCGTAGAGGCCACGCTGATCGGGGCGTACGCCATGCTGGGCGGCTGGATCCCCGGCGTCGGGGGCTGGGGAGCGTCGGCGAGCAACTGGCCGTTCGGCAGCGTGCCGTCGGATGACGCCTACAAGGGCACCGAGGCCGCGGACCAGCCCGACATCAACCCCATCGAGCTGTACCAGTGGAGCACGGGCGGCGCCGAATCGTACCTCAACGACAAGTGGCGGTCCCTCTACGAGGGGGTCACCCGTACGAACGCCACGATCCGCCTCCTGAACGAGGTGGAGCAGATCCCCGGCGAGCTCACCGAGGCTCAGGCCAACAGCATCCGGGGCGAGGCCCTCTTCCTGCGCGCCCACTACCACTTCGAGGCGTGGAAGGTCTGGCGGAACATTCCGTACTACACGGAGGAGGACACGGACTTCCGCAAGGCGAACATCGATGGGGAGCAGGTCATCTCGATGATCCTCGCGGACCTCGAACAGGCCATCGACCTGCTGCCGACCGAGGTGCGCAACGGCGAGGTCGGGCGGGCGGACCAGTGGACGGCCAAAGCGTACAAGGGCCGGGTCGAGGTCTACTCCGGTGACTACAGCAGCGGCCTGACCACCCTGCGGGACGTGGTCGACAACGGCCCGTACGCGCTGGAGGAGAACTTCCACCGGGTCTGGACCGGGTTCTCCGAGTACGCCAACGGCCCGGAGACGATCCTGGCCTACCAGGCGTCGGTGAACGACGGTGACCCCAACGGCGACAACTCGAACTGGGGCGAGCGGCTGAACTTCCCGCACTCCGGCAGCCCGTTCGGGTGCTGCGGCTTCCATCAGCCGTCGCAGAACCTGGTCAACTTCTTCGTGGTGGACGCCAACGGGCTCCCGGCGGCCATCGGCGGGGGCGACCTGACCCCGCTGACCGCGACCGAGCCGTGGAACGCGAACGACGCCGAGATGGATGCAGCGGCGACCGCGACGATGACCGTGGACCCACGGCTGGACTGGACGGTCGGGCGTGACGACGTACCGTACAAGGACTGGGGCACGCATGCGCCGAGCTGGATCCGGAACGAGGCGTATGGCGGGCCGTACAGCCCGAAGAAGCACGTGCACGAGCAGGCGTCCAACGCGCAGAGCAACGTGGGGTGGAACGCCCAGCACCTGAACTCGGTCAACATCCACCTGTACCGGTACGCGGACCTGCTGCTCCTGCTGGCGGAGGCGGAGGTCGAGGCGGGCACGCCGGAGAACGCCCGGCCGCTCGTCAACCAGATTCGGGCGCGTGCGGGCATGGTCGCGCAGGGGCCGGTGGACAACATGGTCGTGCCGATCGACGACCCGTCGATCACCTGGGCCGACTACGAGATCGGTCTGTATCCCGCCGGCTCGTTCACCGACCAGGCGTACGCCCGGTCGGCGGTCCGCTACGAGCGGCGGCTCGAGCTGGCGATGGAAGGGCACCGCCTCTTCGATCTGCAGCGGTGGGGCATCCACCCGCAGGTCCTCAACGATTACGTCTCGGTCGAGCAGAATCGAAGGCCGTACCTGCCGGCGGCTGCCGCAGTAGCGCAGCGCCACGCGTACTACCCGATCCCGCCGGTCCAGATCGAGCTCAGCCAGGTGGAGGGCGAGAATCGACTGGTCCAGAACGACGGTTGGTAGGGGTTAACTGAAACGGCGACCGTAGCTACCTTCAATCCGGCGTCCTCCCGCTCTGTTGCGGGGGGGCGCCGGGCGCCGTTCACCCGGTGGACGTCGCGAGTCGGACAGCCCTCGCTCCTACCTTCAGTACGACCGATCCGTGGAACATGACCGGCAGCAGCCTCGCATGAAGTCCTGGACCCCCGCGGTCGCCCTCCTCGCCCTCACCGCGTGCGGGGATGCCCCCCCGCCCCTGTTCGAGCTGCAGTCACCGAGACAGACCGGCATCGCGTTCGCGAACGAGATCGTGGAGGACGACTCCGTCGTCAATCCCCAGAATTTCGATTACGTCTACAACGGCGGCGGGGTGGCGGTCGGGGACGTGAACGGTGACGGCCGGCCCGACCTGTACTTCACCGGCAACATGGTCTCGAGCCGCCTGTATCTGAACACGGGGGAGCTCACGTTCGACGACGTCACCACCACAGCCGGTGTGGGGACGGACGTGTGGGCGACCGGTGTCAGCATGGTGGACATCGACCAGAACGGGCTCCTCGACATCTACGTCAGCGTCGCGGGGATGGACGAGGACGCGCGGGCCAACCTCCTCTTCGTGAACCAGGGCGTGGGCTCGGACGGCGTCCCCCGGTTCACCGAGGAGGCGAAGGCCCGCGGTCTCGCGGACACGGGGTACAGCACGCTGGCGGCGTTCTTCGATTACGACCGGGACGGCGACCTCGACCTGTACCTGCTGACCAACGGCCAGGAGGACTTCGGCCGCAACATGCTGCGCGCCCGGTTGAAGAAGGGGGAGTCGGCGAGCACGGACCGGCTCTACCGCAACGACGGGGACGGGACCTTCACCGACGTGTCGGCCGAGGCGGGTATCACCATCGAGGGGTACGGCCTCGGTGTCACGGTCAGCGACCTGGACCAGGACGGCTGGCCCGACGTGTACGTGGCCAACGACTTCCTGTCCAACGACCTGATCTGGGTCAACAACGGAGACGGTACGTTCACGAACCGGGCCGCGACCTGGCTCGAGCACCAGGCGCACAACGGCATGGGCATGGACGTGGCCGACTACAACAACGACGCCCGTCCGGACATCATCGTGCTGGACATGCTTCCGCCGGGCAACGAGCGGCAGAAGATGATGGTCGGGGAGAGCAACTACGACCCGTTCATGATGTCGCTGGCGATGGGGTACGAGCCCCAGTACATCCGCAACATGCTCCAGCTGAACCTCGGGCCCGGGCCGGACGGAGAGCTTCACTTCAGCGAGATCGGGCAGCTCGCCGGGATCCACGCCACCGACTGGAGCTGGGCACCGCTGCTGGCCGACCTGGACAACGACGGCCTCAAGGATCTCTTCATCACCAACGGCTACCGCCGCGACGTCACCAACCTCGACTACATCGCCTACAGTGAGAAGTCGGTCCGGACGATGCGTGAAGCGCCGGGGGAACGCCGACGGCGACTCTTCAACCAGCTCAAGCAGGTCCCACCGGTAGAGCTCCGCGACTACCTGTTCCAGAACAACGGCGACCTGACGTTCACCGACCGGAGCCGGGAGTGGGGAATGCGGGATGCCGGGTTCGCGAACGGCGCCGCGTACGCCGATCTCGATGCGGACGGTGACCTCGACCTGGTGGTGAACAACCTCGACGGGGTGGCCGACGTGTACCGGAACCGCACCGATGAGCTCGCCGACCGCCACTACCTCCGGGTCGTGCTACGGGGCCCCGACGGCAACCGGAACGGCCTGGGCACCCGGGTGATCGCCCGACACCAGGGCCGCACGCAGTATCTCGAACAGTTTCCCTATCGGGGCTACAAGTCGACGGTCGACGGCGTGCTCCACTTCGGACTGGGATCGGCAACGGTGGTCGACTCGCTCGAGATCCACTGGCCGGATGGCCGCTATCAGCTGCTCCGCGACGTGCGGGCCGACCAGCGTATCACCGTCGACCACCGCGACGCCGGCCCGCCGCCGGAGCCAGCGTCCGCCGCGCTGGAGCCGCTCCTCACCGCGGCTCCAGCCGACAACGGACTCCGCTACGCCCATACCGAACAGCACGCCCCGGAATTCCGTGTCACGCCGCTGCTGCCGCGCAAGCACTCCCGGGACGGCCCCGGCCTGGCCATCGGTGACGCGGACGGGAACGGGCTGGACGACGTCTTCGTCGGCGCCGATCGGAACCGTGCCGGCAGGATCTTCTTCCAGCACGCCCCCGGTCGCTTCGAGGAGACCGCGCTGCCCGACGGCTCCGCGTACGAGGACACGGGCGCGCTCTTCTTCGACGCGGACGGCGACGGCCACCTGGACCTGTACGTCGTGAGCGGCGGCAGCTTCCCGCCGATGAAGGACGCTTCCTACCAGGACCGGCTGTACGTCAACGACGGCCGCGGCGGGCTGAGCCACGCCCCGGACGCCCTGCCGGTCGAGGACGCGAGCGGCTCCAGCGTGGTGGCGGCGGACTACGACGGCGACGGCGACCTCGACCTCTTCGTCGGGGGACGGATCATCCCGGCGGAGTACCCGCTGCCGGCACAGAGCTTCCTCCTGCGCAACGATTCCCGGCCGGGCAGCCCGAAGTTCACGGACGTGACCCAGGACGTCGCTCCGGGCCTCGCCCGCACGGGACTGGTCACCAGCGCGTTGTGGACCGATTTCGACTTGGACGGCCGCGTCGACCTGCTCGTCGCCGGGGAATGGATGCCGCTCACGTTCTATCGCAACGACGGCGACGCCTTCACCGACGTCACTCCGACGACCGGGCTGGCCGAGAGCCACGGGTGGTGGAACAGCCTCGCCGCCGGCGACTTCGATGGCGATGGCGACACCGACTACGTCGCCGGGAACCTGGGTCTCAACTCCCGGTTCCGGGCTTCCCCCGACGAGCCGGTCCGGGTCCACGCCCGCGATTTCGATGGGAACGGCACCATCGACCCGGTCCTCTCCTACTACCTCCAGGGCGAAAGCTACCCGGTGGCCCCCCGGGATCTCATGATCGACCAGATACGGGCCATGGAAGCGCGGTTTCCCGACTACGCCGGCTACGCCGAGGCCACGCTGGAGCGGACCTTCAGGAGAGAGGAGGTCGCGGACGCGTACGTGGCGAAGAGCCAGGTGATGGAGAGCGCCTGGGTGGAGAACCTGGGCAACGGCGAGTTCGCACTGCGGCCGCTCCCGGTCCGGGCACAGTTCGCCCCGGTCTTCGGCATGGTGGTCGGGGATCGGAACGACGACGGCGCCCTCGACATCCTGATGGTCGGGAACTCGTACGCCACCGAGACCCTGTTCGGCTGGTACGACGCGTCCGTGGGGCTCCTGCTCCTGGGCGACGGCGAGGGCGGGTTCGCCGAGGTCGACCACGCCGCCAGCGGCTTCTTCGTGGACGGCGATGCGAAGGCGGCGGGCGAGCTCCGGGTCGACGACGACCGCTCCCTCATCCTGGTCACACAGAACGATGACAGCCTCGCCATCTTCGAGTCCCGCCACCGGGAGCGGCGGCTGGTGCCCGTCGAGCCCCTGGACGCTTACGCCATGATCACCCTCGCCGACAGTACCATCCGCCGTCAGGAATTCTACTACGGCTCCACGTTCCAGTCGCAGTCGTCCCGTTTCCTGGCGGTGCCGCCCGACGCGATCCGTGCTGCTATATTTGATTTCTCGGGAAGTTCCCGCACTCTCCACTTCCCGCCACGCCACCGTCGACCGGAGGAGGCCGCGCCATGCGAGCCACACGCTTCCTGTTAATCCTGGCGGCAACGCTGCTGAGCCTCACCGCGTGCACCGCCCGCACCGGCACCGAGGGACGCTTCAGCCTGATCACGCACGAGGAGCTGCAGGAGCAGGGGCAGTACTCGAACCTCTACGCGGTCATCGAGGTCCTACGCCCGCGGTGGCTGCGACCGCAGGGCGGGCCGGACACTTTCGAGGGCGAGCCGGGGCAGGTACAGGTCCACATGGACGGGAACTGGATGGGCGACGTGGACGTGCTCCGGAACCTCTCGCCGGCCGGCGTCACGTCGATCAGGTGGCTGAAGCCCCTCGAGGCTTCCGCACGGTACGGGCTCGATCACAGCCACGGCGCGATCATCATCTCGACCCGGGTCGTCCACTGAGGTCGGGGAGCACCGTCCGCCCGCTGCTGGCGGGCTTCGTCGTCCTCGCCGCGGTGTGCGGCGGGCCACCGGCCGCTGCCCAGCAGCCGGGTCCCCTGTCGCAGATCCGCGATCTCGCCGTGGCCCGGGTGGAAGCGGGCCGGGCGACCGTGTTCTTCTCCGTCCATGATGACCAGGGCGGAGCCCGCGGAGAGGCGGCCGCACGCCGGATGGCCGAGCCGCTGGGCGCCGCGGCCGACTTCTTCGCAGAGCGCCTGGACGGCGACTTCCACTTCAACTTCGCGCTGCTGAGCCCCCGCGATTGGGGCCGCACCGGCGGCCCTCCCTACCCGCTGCCCTGGCACTCGCAGCCGGACCGCCTGGTCGTGGTCCCCGTACGCCCGGACATCAGCCCGATGGTGGGTGGCCCCGACCGCGCCCGAGCCCGGCGGACCCTGGATGTGATGAGCGTGCATCAGCTGGGGCACATCGTGACCGCGGCCTACTTCCACCCGGCCGACTTCCGGGCGCCCGAGCCGCCCGTACGCTGGTTCGACGAGCTGCTCGCGAGCTACCTGGCCTACACCTACCTGCAGGAGCACGACCCGGAGCTCGCGGAGTTCATGGAGGACTACGCGCGGGAGGTGACCCTCGGCACCGAGCCGCGATTCTCGAGCCTCGCCCACTACGACGCCTTTCGCGAAACGTACCTGAGCTCGACACAGGGCGCGACCGACCTGAGCTGGTACCACAACGCCTTCAACCTGAGGGCCGCACAGCTGTACCGGCGCCACGGGTCCGACCTGATGCACCGGTTCCGGTCCGAGCTGCCGTGGAGCCGGATCGAGAGCTGGACGACGGACGAGCTGCTCGGGCTCCTCGACGAGCTGTCGCCCGGATTCCTCGCCTGGGCCGAGGAGATGGCGGAGGTGACCCGGCGCCGGTACTGAGACGACAGCCGGTGGCAGGTCGGGGGACAACCGCGTCTGAAGATAGTCCCGTGTCCGGAAAATCGCGATAAGGTGCCGCAACCGATCGCGACAGGCGCCCACGGGTTGCTCCGCTGCCGCTGTCCTTTTCATTTTGGGGTGTCTGGCCGTGCTCCACATCCCCCCTGCCGATGGAGTCGTCTCCGATGCCCCGGGACCGGGAGCGAATCGGTTTTCTACAGGAGTTGAGGCGCCGCCGCGTGCTCCGCGTCGCCGTGGTATACGCAGTGGTGGGTCTGGGCGTGGCCGAAGCTGCGGATATTTTTCTTCCCCGACTGCAGCTGCCGGAGTGGACGGTGACGCTGGTCGTGGCGCTCGTGCTCCTGGGATTCCCGATCGCCGTGGGGCTGTCGTGGGCGTTCGACGTGGGGCCTGCGGGCGTCCGGCGTACCGATGTCGACCGGGATCCCGAAACGTCGCGGGCGGTGAGCGCGATGGTGGCCGTCGGTGGAGCGCTCGTCCTCAGCCTCGCCGCCGGCGCCTGGCTTTTCTTCCAGCCGGTCGACCCCGAGCTGGTGGAGAAGCGGGTGGCCGTGGCGCCGTTCGAGAACCATACGGGCGACCCCGCCCTGGACCCTGTGGGGCGGATGGTGGCCGACGTTACCACGCAGGCGCTGACGCGCACGCATCTGGTGGAGGTGATCCCGGTCTCCACGACGGTGCTGGTGGCAGAGAAGTTCCGGGCGGCGCCAGCCTCGGCCATGGACGGCGATCCGGTGCGGGCGCTGGCCCGGGAGACGGGGGCCCGCTACGTCGTCACGGGAGCGGTGTACCGGGAGGGGGAGGGTCTCCGGCTGCAGGCTCACCTCCTGGACGGTCGTCGCAGTCGGGTGCTTTCGGCGTTGGACCCCGTGACGGGCGCCGTGGCCGACCCCGGGGCCGTGATCTCGGAGCTCGCATCCCGCGTGACCGGGGCTGTGGCGCAGCGTCTGGACCCCCGGAGCCAGGGCTTCATCTCCTACCTCCCCGACCCTCCCTCGTACCGGGCGTACCGGCGCTTTTCAGAGGGCATGGACCTGTTCATGGAGTCGCGGTACCGGGAGGCGGCGGAGGAGTTCGAGGCGGCGACCCGGCTCGACTCGACGTACGTGGACGCCATCCTCTGGCTCTCGGTGGCACACATGAACATGGGCGACCTCCCCATCGTCGACTCGCTCCTTTCACTCGCGGACAGGCGCGCCGGTGGCGATCTGGCTCCCGTACAGGCGACGCTTATGGAGATGGAGCGGGCCTGGCTGGAGGGCGACAACCGGGCCGCGTACCGGGCCGCCACGCGCTGGGCCGAGCTGGCGCCGGCGGGTCCACCCCGGTACCAGGCCGCGTACGAGGCTCTCCAGGTCGGCCGCTACCGGGAGGCTGCAACGATCCTGGCGGCCCTCGACCCCCGGCGCGCCGACCTGCAGGGGTGGTGGGGCTATTTCCTGGTCCGGACAGATGCACTGCATCTCCTGGGCGAACATCGGGACGAGCTCGCGGTGGCCCGGGAGGGGCAGCGACTCTATCCGACGGACCGGCGCCATCTGGGCCTGGAAATTCGGGCCCTGGCGGCTATGGGCCGGCTCGATGAGATGCACGCCGTGCTGGCCGAGGTCGAGACGCTGCCGGAAGATCCCGGGCCGGATCTGGGCTCCTTCCTGGAGGAGACGGGTCTCTGGCTCCGGAGGCACGGCCACCGCGAAGAGTCCCGACGCGTGTTCGAGCGGGCGATCCGGTGGTACGAGGCGCACGTGACAGAGGAGGCCAGCTCGGTGGGCGTGCGGCACGACTACGGGGACGTTCTCTATTATTTGGGCCGGCTCGATACGGCCGCGGCCGTCTTCCGCCAGCTTGCGACCGACCGACCGGAGAACGTCAGTTACCCCGGCCACCTGGGCGTCCTGGCGGCGGTCCGCGGTGATGCCGAGGAGGCTCGTCGCTACGACACCATCCTGGCCGACTGGGAAGGCCCGTACCTGCGCGGATCCAACACCCTTTGGAGAGCGGCGATCGCGGCAAACCTCGGGGAACCCGACCGGGCGTTACGCCTTCTGCTCCAGGCGCTGAACGAAGGGGTGCCCAGGAGTGCGGGGCTGCATCGCACGGTCGTGCTCGAGCCGATCCGTGACCACCCCTCGTTCCGGGAGATCATGCGGCCCAGAGGCTGACGAACGACCGCTCCGCCGTAAGGGCGGGGACCCGGCTGGTCCCGTGTCTGCCCAGCTGAACCAACCGCGCGGGCCGATCGTCGGCCGCGTGGCGAGGCCGGTGGGCAGTGCTGCCTCAGCGACCCCGGTCCAGCCCGCTCAGCCAGTTCTGCACGAGCACGGCGGTGAGGGTCTCCGTTCTCTCCGGATCGCTCAGGAAGGGCACCACGCCCTGCCGGTGGGCGTAGTCCAGGGCATCCGCCACCTCGGTCGTAAGCCGGACCGCCTCCTCGACACCGAGCTGCGTCTCGCGGAGGGCGTCAGAAAGCCGATGGAGGGGTTCCGACATGACAGCCAAGATGTGGCCCCGCGATCGCCGGCGCCAGCGATGCGCCGGCCGTCGCAGCGTGCCGCGCCGGTGGGCTTTCCGCTACGTCAACGTCCGCCGCAGCGCGCCGATGGCGTCCGGCCCGACCCGGCAGCAGCCGCCCACGATCGATGCGCCGGCCTCGACCCATGAGCGCGCCCCATCCGTCCACCCCGCGGTCCCCCGACCGGACCACGACTTCGTCTCCGACCGGTACGCCTCGCCGGAGTTGGGGTACGCCAGCACGGGTCGGTCGGTCACGGCGCCGATCCGGGAAACCAACTCGGGGACGTGCCGCGGGTGCGTGCAGTTTACCCCGATGGCGGCGACCCGGGGCGTATCGGCGACGGCGAGGGCCGCGTCCTCCACCACGGATCCGTCCCTCAGGTGCCCACCGTCGCGGCAGCTGAAGCTGAACCAGGCCCACGCGTCGGTCTCCGCCAGGAGCCCGGCGAGGGCCCGGACCTCGGGCAGGGACGGGAGGGTCTCGAGGGCCAGGAGGTCGGCCTCGCTCTCCGCCAGGCGGTGGAGCCGGAGCCGGTGGAACGCGGCCAGGGCCGCTTCATCGAGGTCGTAGTCGCCTGTGTACTCGGAGCCGTCGGCCAGGTACGCGCCGTACGGGCCGACACTGGCGGCGACCCGCGGTCGCGGCCGCGCCTCACGGGCTGCGCCCGTCCAGAACGCGTCCCGGGCGTCCAGCCCCAGCCGAACCGACCGGTCCAGGAGGCGGAGCGCTTCCGGCTCCGTGAAGCCGGCCTCCGCGAACCCCTGCGGCGTGGCCTGGTAGCTGGCCGTGATGATGCAGTCGGCGCCGGCCTCCAGGTACGCCCGGTGCACCGCCGCGATCTCCTCCGGCCGGTCCACCAGGATGCGGGCGGACCAGAGGGGGTCGTCCAGGTCGTGCCCCCGGGCCTCCAGCGCCGTGGCCAGGCCCCCGTCGAGGAATACGATCCCCCGGTCACGGAGGATCGGCGCGAGCGGGTTTGCGGCCGGTCGGG